>JAQVHG010000006.1 GCA_028696365.1 Methanofollis sp. | reverse complement strand
AGACATTTCTCGAAACTCTTGGGTTGATCGCCGAGTCGTACGTGACGGCGATGGTGGCCGGCACGCTCTTCCTGATTATTCTCCAGTCGATTATGTCTATTATGGGCGGCGAATCAAACCCGATCTTTTTGATGATCATCATCTACCTCATTGTCCCCTTTGGGAGCGTGATGTTCCTCATCCTGATCAGTTCTATGACCCCGGAGGTGTGAGAGATGGGATTCAAGGCGCTTTTTGATGACTTACTCAATCGTGACGGGACTGGTGCGGCACCGGTCGAAGCGACCGAACTCGACCGGTATGAGCAGCAGGAGCAGGACATCATCACCAAGATCGAGCACCAGCGCAAGATGGAGGTGGGGCTTGGCCGCCTCATCAAACATCCAATTGAGGTACTCACCGAGACCCCGACCAACAGTCTCATCGCCACGGTCCCGATCTCGTTCCTCTTCTTTATCGTGGGGATATCTCTGATCGTAGTAAATTACGGGTTCCAGGCAATCTTTAGCACCACCCTTGTCGACGATGTCATTGTCTTCTCGATCCTGATCCCTGTGGTCCCGCTTGCACTCCTTGACTTCAAGGAGGGGCGACGGGAGAAGAGTCTTGAAGAGGCACTCCCGAACTTTTTCAGGGACGTGGCAGGGATGAACGACTCAGGGATGACCCTCCCGAATGCAGTCCATATCGTTGCCGAAGGCGAGTATGGGATGCTTACGCCCTACATCAGGAAACTCGACGTCGATATGTCCTGGAATGTGCCGTTTGTCGAGGCGATCACCGGTTTCGGGAGGCGGATCGGCACCCCACTTGCCGAGCGTTCGGTCGACCTCATCGCAAAGGCGAGCACCGCCGGTGGAGATGTCTCTGAGGTGTTGCGAGCGGCGGCCAGGGACAGTTTCGAGTTCATCAATCTCAAGAAGGAGCGGGCAAGCAACATGCTCATCTATGAGGTGATCATCGTTGCTGCGTTCTTTGTCTTCCTCTTTGTGATCGCGATCCTGGAATCGACCTTCCTTTCCACCATGGCCGATGCCGGGGCGCAGGCGGCGGAGTCCGGGGCCGGGAGTCAGTTCATCGGGAACGTCGATATGGACCTTTACAAGCGTCTCTTCTCCCACTCCGCGATGATCATGGGGTTCTTCTCAGGTCTGGTCGCGGGCCAGATGGGGGAGGGGCGGGCGACTGCAGGGCTTAAGTTTTCGGCGGTGATGCTCTTCATCGCATGGTTGCTCTTCAGGTTTGTGATCTGAGAGGCCGGATCCTTTTTTTTGTTCTGGAGTCGGGTGGGGGCTTGGCCGCCCCCCCGCGCCTTTCTCCATCATGACCGTGTGTTCTGTCTTCCCGGCTCACTCGTCATCCCGTGGACCCCGGTGCGAGATGCGGGATGGGGAAGGGCATTTCGGTTCAATTACAACTCTGTAGAAACCCTCGTCTATCTTATCGGGCATGAGCGTGAATTAATCGCCTTCCTCCATCGATCGTATCGGGGGCTCTGCCCCCTTGACCCCTGGGATGGCGGTGACGGGGGGTTTGGCCGCCCCCCGAACCCCCGCCACACGATATGTCGAGGACGACAGCACTCTCTTTATGGTCATCGATTCTGCCTTCCCGACCCTATCGTGGTCTCCAGGGGGGTCTGGGGGCAGAGCCCCCGGCCAAAGAGGTGGGAAGGCGGGTGACGCAGACCCCCTCCACACAATAAGTGAGGGTTTCTAAAGAGCCAAGAACAGAGAAAGAGTTGGTCATCGGGGTATTATTATCAGGCGGCGCACCCGGCCTGTGTTCTCCCCGGCGGAAATATACTGGAAAAAATATGATTGATAGGTAGGAGTCAAGGGATCAATTGATCTGCTCCAATTTATACCCCTTTTGCGCGAGCAAGTCCTTGACTCTTTCTTTATGGTTGCCCTGGAGTTCGATGGACGTATCTTTGACAGTTCCACCGCAGGCGAGTTTCGCCTTCAGGAACTTGGTGAGGTCATTCAGGTCGATGTCGTACGGGTCAAGCCCTTCGATGACGGTGACTTCTTTCCCGTACCGGCGTCTATTGATCTTTACCTGAATCCTCTGTTGTTCCTTCGCTACCTCCTCACAGATACACAGTTCTTTGGGTAGTCCACATTTTGGACATATACCACCGTTCATTGGTTATACCTTCAAGTTCTCGTTATATATTTCTTGGCATGAATATCACTTCCATCCTGCCAGATATGAGTCTTGAGGATCAGAACAAGATTGATCTTCATCATTTCATGGTGAGATGGCACGTCTTAGATGGGAAACATATCTTTGCATGATTTATGCCTTGGGTCCGATGAAAATGTAGGGAGAAGGGGGGAGGCGGAGAAGAGGAGCATGAAATGCGTATCATTGCATAGAGCAATGCAAAATAGAAAGTACTCAACCCTATAAATGCTATTCAGAGGGGCTCTGTAGAAACCCTCTGGATCTCTCTCTCTGGTGGGGGGGGTTCGGGGGGCGGCAAGCCCCCCGAGCCCCCTGCCCACACGATGGGTCGAGGATTACAACCCCCTCGTCATGGTCATCTATTCTGTCTTCCCATCTCTATCTTGCTCCCGAGGGTCCCGGCGGCACTCGCCCTTGCCGAGAGACTTATAGGAGGGCGGGTGACACACATGCTCCCCACGATAAGTGGGTAGTGCCCCAGAATAGAACTGAAAATCAATTCGATCATCTTCTGGATAAAATTCCTGTTTGCTCTTCATCGAGAGAGAGGATCATTCAGCCCCGATCGGTCTGCCGCCCCCACGGCGAGAGATTGTGGTGAAGATCCTGCGATTTTGGGCGGTCCATCTGATCGCCTGCTATTCACCTTCATGCAACGCGGAGATATGGTCAACACCGGATTCACTCTCTAGAAGAAGGTTTCAACAGAGTCCAAGGGCCATGGATATGCTTGAGACGGGGTTCATGCCCCATTCAAAAGATCGGCGTGTAGTATCAGTTGTTTCATGGGGCACTACCGATAACTGAGGGATTCTACAGAGCCGAATTCGTCAGATTCCTTCAAGAGCGATACACAGATTGTAGTAGATACATCTTCTGAATGATCGGGCCTCTGTCTTCCTGTCCTTCTCTTCCTCTCGTAACGAAGAGAGGCAGGATGTGTATCGCGTATGCGTGAGCCAGAGGTTCAAGCCAGATTTTCCAGAGCCAGAAGGAGTATTCTGCTCTTGGATTCTACGGATGATGCCCCGCCTACCACACCACATATCCCTTCAGGCGATCAAAATCAATAACAATGTCACTGATGGTCCTCGGGACCGCCTCCCATGTAGGCAAGAGCACGGTCGTCGCTGGGATCTGCCGGGCCCTGAAAAACCGGGGTATCAGAAACGCACCCTTCAAGTCACAGAACATGAGCCTCAACTCCTGGGTGACCGTCGACGGGGCCGAGATCGGGATCGCCCAGGCGGTGCAGGCCAGGGCCGCCGGTATCGAACCCACAGCCGAGATGAACCCAGTCCTCCTCAAGCCGAAGGGGGACCAGGTCTCTCAGGTTGTACTCATGGGCCGGCCCTATAAAGACGTCAGGATCGGCGAATATTATCTGGAGACCGATGACCTCCTCAAGACTGCAGTGGAGGCCTTCACCCACCTTGAGGAGGAGCACGGGACTGTCGTCATCGAGGGCGCCGGTGGCGCCGCCGAGCTCAACCTCTATGACCGCGACATCGCCAACATCAGACTTGCCCGCGCCCTCGGCCTTCCTATCCTCCTGGTCGCCGACATCGAGCGGGGCGGGGTCTTTGCCCAGGCCTACGGGACAATTGCCCTTCTTCCTGAGGATATTAAACCTCTCGTCGCCGGGATCATCGTCAACAAGTTTAGGGGTGACCCTGCCCTCTTTGCTTCCGGCGTCGAGACTCTGGAGGAGATCTGCGGCGTCCCGGTCCTCGGGGTCCTCCCCTATGCCGAGATCGATCTCCCCTCAGAGGACTCCCTCTCCATCGGGGACAAGCAGGCCCGAGAAGGGGGGGTCAGGATCGCGGTTCTCAGGCTCCCGCACATCGCCAATTTCACCGACTTCGAACTCCTGGAACGGCGGGCGTCGGTCACCTATGTCAACCCTGGCGAGACCCTGGCGGGCTACGACGCCGTCATCCTCCCTGGCACGAAGAACACCATCGACGACCTGGAGGTGTTACGGGGCTCTGGCACCGCCGACGAGATCTGCCGGGTCCGTGCCGCGGGGGTGCCGGTCATCGGGATCTGCGGGGGCTTCCAGATGCTTGGCCGCCGCCTCGTCGACGAGGGGTATGAGGGCGATGCCCCTGGCAAGGCCGAGGGGCTCGGCCTCCTTGATGTGACGACCACCTTCTCGGTCTACGCCAAGACCACCAGGCAGGTGCGTCTCAGGGCGGCAGAAGTTTCCCCCATACTCTCGAAGATGGGCGAGGTGAGCGGTTACGAGATCCACATGGGCACGACCGAGCGGGGTGGCGACGCTCCGGCCTTCGGTGAGGACGGGGCAGTGAGCCAGGACGGGCTGGTCATCGGGACCTATCTGCACGGGCTCTTCTCCGACCCGGCGGTGGTCGACACCCTTGTGGGCTACCTGGCAGGCCGGAAAGGGATCGAGTACCAGCCTGCCGGAGATGACGTCGACCCCTATGACCGTCTCGCCGCGCTCTTTGAGGCGCACCTTGATATGGAACTGGTCACGGCCCTCGCGTGCGAGAGCGGGCGCAATGGTTACCTTTACAAGGGGCGTGACCAACCGTGATTACTGCGTTCAGATATTTGTGTGTGGAGTGATGTCCTATGGTGATGCGGTGTTCCTTCACCCTTGACCCCGAGCTCCTCGACGCCATCGACACCTATGCCAAGAAAGGATCGATCGGGCGGAACGAGGCCATCCTTGAATTGATCGAGGCAGGTTTTGCTAGCCTTGAGTCTGGGAAAGAGATTGAGATCAAGAAGCAGCGTACATTTGAGGAATATGCCACAATCAGAAAAGATGTCGAGGAGATGAAGGGCATAATCCAGAATATGCGCGACGAGTTGAGGCTTGTCCATCATACTATTGAGTCAGACTACTGTAAGGAGGCGCATGGCGTCCCCTACCAGAGGCGGAGTCTCTGGGATTATCTGAAGAGACGAGATTAATGGATGAATGAGCACGAGGTCTCGAATCGCACGGACAAGAATGAGAAATCTGGCTGTATAATATGTGGTAATTTCGTGTGGAGAGTGTGTCTTGGATACTCCCCCTCTTCTCACGATCTCTCTACCCTTTTTCACCCTGAGGCTATCCCAAAACTCTCCTGCCTCACTCTCTCAGAAGATCGAGATAGATGATGGTGGAGAAATCCTCACTTCTTCGTAGTGCAACCATGCATCCATAGCCTTCCCATTTCCCCACGCGGGGGGCGGGCAAGCTCCCCGCCAGAGAGAGGCATCCTGAGGGTTTCTACAGAGTCCGAAAATTAGAAATTTTCTCAAGCTCGCACCCCCCTCCCCCGCGTCAGAATTGGTCGAGGATGGCAACGCACTCGTCGCCATGGCCATCTATTCTGCTTTCCCGACTCCACTGCGGTCCTGGAGGTCTGGAGGATGCGAGCGTGAGGCCAACTTGAGAAGATCCTTGATCTCCAAGATGTGAACTGAGTGAACATGAGAAACACAAAGTGTTCCGAGGAGCCCTCGGCGTGAAGATGGTGGAGGGCGATTGACCTGACACTAACTGATCACGCTCATGATACTCCGAAACCCTTCGTTCTTCTCGTCGTCGCACTCGACGGCGTTCACTGCCGAGAGATCGACGTCGTTAGTCGACCGCTGGAGTGTGCAGTAGGCGCGGGCCGGTGAAGGCACCCACCGGTCGCCCAGACAGAACCGCCTGGAGTGGACGCAGAACCTGCAGTGTTCCAGGGACCGTTCTCTGCCGTCAGGGCAGGGCACGCGTCCCCCTTTCACCTTAAGAACTCGGCCGCCCGTGTTCAGTCCTCCTGCTGCCGGTACCAGACCGTCTCATACCCGGCACCGGTGAGCACCCGATCGGTCTCCTTTTCCCACTCAGGGTCAGGCAGAGAGAGCGGTTCGATCTCGTCGTCCCAGACCCGCTGCAGTCTCCTGTCATCGGTCTTGAGGGTCCGCCTGCCCTTCAGTTCGCCTGCAATCTCACCGCCCTTGAGCACCCGCATCCTGGCACAGACATATTCCCTGCAGAAGTCTGGGCGGTGCGAGTAGATCGTGCAGATATACCTCCCGCTGTCCTCCCTGAGAAACGGGCATGCCGTGGGCCTGGACCACTGGACCGACGGCCGCCTGAAGAAGGGGAGATACTCGGCCTCGACTCTGGCCGTGAACTCCTGTCTGGTGATCGTCTCCTGGCACCGATACTCCTGTGGTCCGGTCCGCTTGATGATGGTGATGTAGCGCCCGAAGCCCATGCAGCATTTGCCACAGAGTGTGCAGGTGAAGGGCTCTTCTCTCATATGATGGTACTGTCCCCCACGGAGCATAGCCTTTGTCTTATGGGCCAAGGTTCAAATGCTTTTTCGCGCCACACTATCTTTATGAAGGTCTGCATCATGTGCGGCGGAGAGGGCACCCGCCTGAGGCCGCTCACCTTTGAGCGTCCCAAACCATGCATTCCGATTGTGAATAGGCCCTCGATCACCCATCTGGTCACGCACCTCGCGGACCTCGGCTTTACCGAGATGGTCGTCACCCTCGGATACAAGGGCAATGACATTGAGAATGCCCTTGGCGACGGTTCGCTCTTCGGTGCCGAAATCACGTATGTCCACGAAGAGATCAAACTCGGCACGGCCGGGAGTGTCAAGAACGCCCAGCAGTACCTGGACGGCTCGCCCTTCCTCGTCGTCGGGGGGGACCATGTGGCAGACCTCAATCTCCTTGAGTTCTACCGTGAGCACCTCAAGAACGACGGCATTGCCACCATCGGGCTCATCTCCATCGACGACCCTTCGGAATACGGGATCGCGGAGATCGACGTGAACTATGACATCAAGCGGTTCAAGGAAAAACCTGGACCAGGCGAGACCTTCTCAAACCTGGCATCGACCGGGATGTACGTCTGCGATCCTGAGATCTTCGACTATATTCCCTCAGGAGAGAAGGTCGACTTTGCTCGCAATGTCTTCCCCACCCTCCTGAAGGAAGGACGGAAGGTCAAGGCCTGGCTTGCCCGTGGGAACTGGACCGATGTGGGCAGCCCGCGTTCGCTCCGCCAGGCCGAGCGTTGGAAACTCAGAGAGATCGCGACGACCAATATCACCGGCGACCTTCATGTGAAGGGGGCGAAGATCCTTGGCCCTGTCTCGCTTGGGAGTTCGATCTCGCTTGGTACCAACTCGCAGATCATCGGCCCGGTCTCGATCGGTCGGGGGACCACCATCGAGAGCAACGTCCTCATCGGGCCGTACACGAGCATAGGGGAGGACTGCGTCATCAAGAGCAATGCCAAGATCTTCTCCTCCTCGATCTACAACCAGGTCGTCATCGGGAACCGGACGACGGTCTCGGGGGCGATCATCGACAATGACACCATCATCGGCGACGATGGTTCGGTTGAGAACGACACGGTCATCGGCCCACGGGTGGTGCTCCAGAACGGTGTCACCATCCACTCGGGGACCAGGCTCTGGCCAGAGGTGATCGTCCCTGACGGTTCGGTGGTCAAGGAGCACGTGCTCAACGAGAAGTACGACCTCAGGTGCGAGGGGTCGTAGGATTTTTGTGGGTCTGTAGTAAATCCTCTCGATGGATCTCTCTGGCGGGGGGCCTTCCCCCCCCGAACCCCCCGCGACACGGATAGGTCGAGGAGGGCCTCACTCTCTTTATAGCCATCTATTCTGCCTTCCCGACCCTATCTTCATCCCGGAGGTCTGAGGGCAGCGCCCCCGGTCAAAGGAGTAGGAAAGTGGGTGACACGCGTCTCCTCCACACAAGAGGTGAGGGGTTCTACAGAGCCATTTTTTGGGTTCTGGCGAACCCTTCATAGTTTTTTTGTGGTGGACCTCTGATAGTGCGCCCTGCTATACCCTTGCGCTGGAGATTCTGAGGAGGATAGCCGGTGAACTCCGATGATTTCTCTCGAGGCAATACCGCGAGTCAAACACTGCTCCGTGCCGCCCCCCGTTTATCTTCGTTGTTGGTTGGGGTGGGGGGTGTGGAACTCCAGGGGCGTGAGACAGCAATGAAGAGTCTGTGAGGGGGGTGGCCTGTTCTGATCTCGCATATCTCTTCTCAAGATTTCTGAACGATTGGCTGTGTAAAATTTAGGATGAGGCGAGATCGTGCTTCAAGCATACGCGATGAAATTTTCTCGTCGCTTGATAGTTCTTTTTTAAGACAGGAGAATTGGTGGGAACCTCGCTCCATCGTCGCCCCCGCCTATCCTCGTCGTTGGGGGTCAGGGGGTGAAACCCCCGGCGTGAGGCCGTGGTGAAAATCCTTCAGTGTGGGAGCAGCACATTGATCCCATGCTATATCCTCCATTTCTTATGCCTGGGGCTCTATTCTCGAGACACCGGCATCAAGATTGGGGCGGCAAGGTCGTGCTGGAGATTCCGCCGAGAACATATCACCCCAAGCATTCGCTCTCTAGAAGGTTTCAACAATGTCGAAAAAAAGCGTGAGAAGTGTCTTAAATCCTAACTCTGCCTCACTAGCCGGTGCGTGACGGCGACGAGGGGGTGGCGGGCATAGTCCATGACCTTGATGTCGTCGAGGGTCTTGAGGTTCTGCGCCTGTGCAGTCCTTTCCATACCGAGTTCGATCTTCTCGGTGATATTGATGATATAAGCATCAAGCGTCTTGTATCCCAGGCGCTTTGCAGCGATCGCCCGGTGGTGGCCGTCGACAAGGATGAGACGTCCAGGGCGTTTCACCACGATCAAAGGCTCAGCAAGCCCTTTTTTGATCTCATACATTCGCCCCTCCAGTTCGTCCTCGAAGATTTTAGACTGAGTGGGGAGGAGTTCGTCGATCGCGACATAGCCTCGTTCCAGACTCGGCTCGATATTGTGGAGCCTTCGGAGGGTGTCCATGAAGTTAAAGACCTTTTCAGGCGAGACATGCTCGATCTGCGACCTGATCACGTCAGCGTTGGAGATGATCCCGATGAGCCTGTCCTCCTCGTCTACGACTGGAAGTTTCTGGATCCCAGAGCGGAAAATCACTCTTGCAGCATCGTTGACGCTCATCTCGGGGTCGGCGACGATGAGGTGCCGGCTCATGATCCGCTCGACCGGCGTCTCAGGGTGAACAGCTAGGAGATCCCTGGCCGAGATATACCCGAGCACTTTCTTCTGGTCGTTGATAACAGGGAATCCGTCATGTCGTGTCTTCTGGATGGACTCGATGACATCACGGGCGGTCTCGTGGACGCTGACAGTGACGACGTCATAGGTCATATAGTCCTTGACCCGCTTTTTCTCCATTATCATCTCTTGTTACCACGGCTACATCAAGGGTTCGGTAATTGATAAAGGTTTTTGGATTTTAGTGAAGAAGAGGGGGGTGCGACTCTCCTCTTACTCGATTGGTATGGCAGTCCCCTTCTCTTCCTCTGTCTTCTTCAGGTGAACCTCAAGGACGCCGTTCTTGAAGGTGGCATGTGCACCTTCTTCCTTCACCTCGACCGGGAGCCCGACGGCCCGCCGCACTGTTCCGTAGTACCGCTCACGCATGAAGTACCCGGCTTCTTCGGTCTCCTGGCCCTGTGCCTGGACTGCGGAGATCTCAAGGAGCCTGGGGTTGATGAGCCGCAGGGAAATGTTCTCTTTATCAACGCCAGGGAGATCTGCAACGACCACCATCTCATCCTCATGGTCGCAGACGTCCACTCGCATGTCTTCCCCCTTGACAACTGGGAGGTACTTTCCTGCGCCGGTCTCAGTGATGAGGGACTGGAAGCGACTTTCCATGTCCTCCCGCATGTCATTCATCATCGCGTCGAAGTCTCTCCAAAACGGGTAAAATCCTCTTCTCTGTACCATATACTCTCTTCTCCTTGCATCCTTCATCGGATGCTAACCAATAGTTAGTGCTAGCTATATTTATAATTTGCGCACATGCCGCGGACCATAGTGATTTATGAGCACAGCACGCCATTGAATATTTAATGGTTGCCAAATCTGCGAAGCGCAATCCAAAAGAGAATAAATCTAAGGAGAGAAATTGGACGCAGATCGGCATGGTCGTCTTCGGCATCCTTTTTGCCGTCCTTATGGTGGCCTCCTATGGTATCCCGGCAATGAGTGCCTTCAGGAGCGTCGACCCTGGCGACTCTGTCCTGGTCGAGTACACGATTCTGGACAATGACGGCAAGCCGGTCATCACCACCAGTCAGAAGGTCGTAGAGAAGACTATGAAGCAGGGTGATATCGCCCTCCTGACCGGTCCGCTCTCTCTGACGGGTGGGGCGAACGCCACGTCCTATGTTGAAGGAGTGCCTGTCGCCCTCGGTGGTGGACAGGGTAAGTTTGCTCTTCTCCAGCCAGAGATGGAGGCCTTGAACGATGGCGTCCTCGGGATGCACGAACGCGAGACCAAGCGGATCTCGATCCATGACCTCCCCATTATCCAGACGTTCGATACCGAGAGAACAGAAAAGATGGGTTTGGATTTCACAAAACTTCAGATCGGCGACCGCATCTCTGTTCAGATGACGATCACCGATCAACCGACGGTCTTCACCGACCCAGCGAACGACATCTCGTACCTCCGTTTCGGGACGATCAGCGAGAAGAACAATGAGAACATGACCGTCAACTTCGATTATGCAGAGGCGGACGTGACGGTTATGCAGATCACTAAGGTGTGAACTCCGGTGGGTATTTATACCCGCCACTCTTCTTTTCCTTCATGCCGGTGCAGGTGCTCTACTATTTTCAGGACGGGTGCATGGGGTGCATGGAGCAAGAACCGATCAACCGTGAGGTGGCGGCCCACCTTGGGGTCGAGATCGAGGCCCGCGATGCGCTCAGTCGTCCTGAAGAGATCAGAACCTTTGGGCTGAAAGTGACCCCTACGCTCCTGGTCGTGGTGGACGGAGAGATCAAAGAGCGGTTTGAAGGGGTGGTGCACGCCGAGGCGCTGGAAACGGCGATAAAAAAATGGCTCGTTCATGAAGGTGAAGTGAGCGTACGGTGATAGGTGACCGGTCGCTTGGCAGAAAGATGAGAGTGTCTCACCCATTCTCTTGTCAAGATATTGAAAATATTTTTTTTGGCTCGGTAGAATCTCTTATGGTGGGTCTCTCTGCGGGGGGTTTGCCGCTTGAAGGGCTCTGTAAAAACCTTCGCTCATTCCTGGTATGAGCGTGACTCACTCGCCTTGCCCCCCCCTCTTCGCGCTGGGAGGTTTACGCCTTGGAGACCCACGATCATCTTCATTCCATATGCGTGAGTCAGGGATTCATGCCGAATTCTACAGATCAAAAAAGAAAAAAAATCCTGGTCGTCCAGGGGGCCTTCACATCTTGTTCCCATAGATACGCTTGATCTTTTTTGCAACCGTCTTCCACCCCTCTTTCCTGAGCATCTGCCCGGTGCGCATCTTGATATGACTGATCCTGAACCTGACATTGCCGAAGGTGTAGACCTCGTCCACCACAAAAGGCTCTTCCCCCTCGCATTGCTTGTACAGCGGGATCGTCTTTGCCCCATGGTGGACCGAGGCCTTGACGATGACCTCCTCGATCACCCGCGTCCAGAGAGCCGAGATCTCTGAGGCCTTTGCCTGCCCCACCCGGTGGTCGCCGACCTCGATGGAGGTGACCTCGACCGAGACGACCTCCTCTCCATCTCCAGACTCCGCGACGAGGGTGTCGCCGACCGAGACAAGATCGTCTTCCAGAAGTTCGACGCTCCCGACCAGCGACTGATCTTCCATGCTCACGATCGCCTTCACGTTGAGGAGCCGCTCCTTCGGGACAGGGATATGATAGGTGGCTCCGCAGACGGTACAACGCACCAGGAGGTCGCCCGGTGCCTCCTTGAGGACCTCATGGTTGGTCTCGTCCTCGCACTGCGGACAGACAACGGTGATGTACATTCAATAGCATGGGAGTTCCATGATTATTAATAATGAAGGCACGGGACGTCATTCACTGTCATGGTCACCCCAATGTCAGGGCCCTCCACCCCTCCACCTTTGAGGTGACGACCGCACCTGACCTCAGTCCGGCAGGCGACTGCATCATCGGCGTCGCGGCCGACAAAGGAGCCGCTGACCTTGACCCTACCCTCAAGCGTCTCCTTGCTGATGACCGGGCCGAGGTGACCGTCAGGCTGCGGGCCGGCGAGATCGAGGAGGTGGTCCATGCCAGGGGGAGCGCCGGGCTTGCCCTCGACCACCCCTCCGACCTGGTCTGGCGGAGAAGTTCCTTTGTCTGCGGCCGGACCGCCGCCGTCGGCGCGGATACTGTAGCAAAGACTATCGATCGACAGTTGGTCGCCCTCCTCCAGGACGGCGCCGACCTCGTCGTCGAGATCGAGGCCTCTATCCCTGAGTGAGGGTGGTGACCCGCACCTCGGCCTCGTTGAGGAGGCGCTCGCACTCCCTGACCAGTTCCTCGCCCCTCTCATAGAGGGCGATGCTCTCCTCAAGCCCGGTCGAATCGTCCTCGATCTTCTGAATAGTCTCTTTTAGTTCACGTATCAGGTCTTCGTACGTCTTTGTCATCGTGCACACACTCCACTATGACCTCGGCCTGTCCATCGGCGAGGATGAGTTTGAGACGGTCGCCAGGCCCGAGGTCGCCAGCCGACCGTACTGCCATCCGGTCCTTGAGGGCGAGGGCATATCCCCTCCTGAGGGGGGCATATGGGTTCTGCCCTTCAAGTCTGGCTTTCAGTCCCTCCAGGACCAACCGCTCGTGCTTCACCTTCCCCGCCGCGGCCCTGAGGAGCCGTTCTTCCAGGTCGGCAGTCTGCTGTCTCATCTCGGCCACGCGGCGTCGCGGGCGTCCTGGTCTGAGCCTTAACCGCAGGTCCTCAAGTTCGGCCCGCCGCCGCTCGAGCGCCGCAATAAATCCGTTTCCGAGCCGGCGCCGGTCGGCACCGAGGTCTTCGAGAAGACGCTGCCGGTCAGGCACCGCACATTCGGCCGCGGCCGAAGGCGTCGGTGCCCGCAGATCTGCGGCTAGGTCTGCAAGGGTGATGTCCACCTCATGCCCGACCGCGCTGATCACCGGTGTCTCGCAGGCGGCGATCGCCCGCACCACCTCAGGATGGTTGAAGGGGAAGAGATCCTCGAAACTCCCCCCACCCCGGCCGACGATCATCACATCAGCCAGGCCATCGGCCCGCCTGATCGCCTCTGCGATCTCAAGATGAGCCGTCTCCCCCTGGACGGCCGTCGGCGAGAGGAGCACCTCCAGAGGGTACCGGCGCGAGAGAACATTGGTGATGTCATGGAGGACGGCGCCGGTCGGTGAGGTGACGACCGCGACCCGCCGCGGGAACATTGGAATCTCTTTCTTCCACGAGGCATCAAAACACCCCTCGGCCGCAAGTTCCCGCTTCCACCGCTCGACCAGGAGATGCTTCTCGCCCTCGCCGGCCATGCGCATATCCTCGACATAGAGTTGATATTTCCCCTGCGGCCCGTACACGCCCACATGCCCATATGCAAGGACGTCCATCCCATCGGCTGGTTCAAAGGAGAGAGCGCATGCGCTCCCCCTGAACATCACCGCATTGATAAGCGCACGCTCCCTGTCCTGCCCCTCACCGAGGGAGAAGTAGCGGTGGCCAGAACGAGCATGCGTGTAGTTGGTAACCTCGCCCCGCACCCAGAGCCCTGAAAGCTCGGGGAGGTCCAGGGCATCTCTGATGATCCCGGTGACCTCGGCGACCCCGAAGACCGCCGGACCATCAGGCCCTTCTCCCTGACCCATTATGTTTATCTTGAGCTGGAGGTCTATATCAACCAATGCTCAGCCTCGCCGTCTCCAGTATGTTCTTCCACGAATACCCAATCGACGAGATCTTCTCATCGGTCGAGGAGGCCGGACTTGTGGGCGTGGAGTTCTGGGTCGAGACCCCCCACTTCTGGCTACGAGGCCAACCCCTCTATGAACTCAAGGCTGCAGTCAGGGCCCATCCGGCCCTCGCCTCACTTACCCTCCATGCCCCTGCCCTCGACCTCAACCCCTGCTCCATCAACCCCAGAGTCGCCGCCGCCTCCCAGCAGTACGCCGTCGAGGCGGTTGCACTCGCTGGAGCGGTGGGCGCCGACGTGGTCACTGTCCATCCAGGCCGGAGGACAGCCCGCCGCCCGCCAAGCCACTACGACTATGAACACTTCGAGACCTACCTGGAGCGCCTGCGGCAGGTGGCTGAGGAAACTGGAGTGAAGGTCGCGATCGAGAATATGGAGCCAAAGGTGAACTCCCTCCTCTGCACCCCAGAAGGAGTGCACGAGATCCTCGACGCCCACCCCTGGCTCTGGTTCACCCTCGACGTCGCCCATGCCATGACCGTCTCAGAGGAGGAGATCGCCCGGTACCTCGAGATCTGCGGCGACCGGATCGCCAATGTCCACCTGAGTGTGGCCGCAGGGGGGCGCCGCCACCTGCCGGTTGCCGGCAGACCGGAGGCATGTGAGGTCGTCCGCGCCCTGAGAGGCGCCGGGTATCGCGGCCCTCTTACCCTGGAGATCGAAGACCAGGTCTTTGCACACCCTCTCTCCTTGGAGGAGAAGATCATGGTTCTCAGGGAAGAGCGCCGGTATGTAACCTGGTGCCTCTCCTGAAGCGCTGACTTTAATACCTCTTAGTACATATCAAAAATCGAATTACAGTTTATGAACGATAGTTGGATTGCGTTATGCTGTAGATCGGCGAGGCAGCAATGACACCCGATGAGATTGTTTTTATCGGGCTTTTTGTTATCTGTCTCGCCCTGTCTGGTTTTTTTTCCAGTTCTGAAGTTGCGCTGATCTCGATCACGAAAGCGAAGGTCCGCACTCTTGTCAACGAGGGGAGGGAGGGTGCCGAGGCCCTTGCGCAGTTGAAAGAGTATCCCGACCATATCCTCATCACTATCCTTATCGGGAACAATGTTGTCAACGTGGCAGCGACCTCGTTGGCGACGGCCCTTGCCATTGAGTACTATGGCGACGCGGGCGTCGGGATCGCTACCGGGGTCGTGGTGATCCTGATGCTGATTCTTGGCGAGATCGGGCCCAAGACCTATGCGGCGAGGTACACCGACCGGCTTGCCCTCTTTGCCGCACCCTGGGTTCTTGTCCTCGCAAAAGTCCTGTACCCTATCCTCTGGGGCTATGACCGGGTCAGTGGCCACTTCTCCCTGACGCGTGGTGTGGCAGAACCCTCTGTCACTGAGGAGGAGATCAAGGAGTGGATCGATGTCGGTGAGGAAGAAGGGACGATCGAGGAAGAAGAGCGTGCAATGCTCTACTCGGTCTTCAAGTTCGGAGATACGACCGCCCGAGAGATCATGACCCCGAGAGTCGACGTCGTGATGATCGAGGACACCAACTCGCTCGACGGGGCGGTGACTCTCTTCAACGAGACCGGGCTGTCCCGCCTGCCGGTCTACCACGACCAGATCGACAATGTCGTCGGCGTCCTCAATGTTAAAGACGTCTTCTCAGCTGAGTTCTCAAAAGAGGATCTTGTCATCAGCGAGATGATGTTCGACGCTTTCTTTGTCCCTGAGTCGAAGATGATCGACGACCTCCTCAAGGAGATGCAGATCCGCAAGGTCCACATGGCCATCGTCCTTGACGAATATGGCGGGTTTGCCGGCGTGGTGACGGTGGAAGATATTCTGGAAGAACTGGTGGGGGAGATCCTGGACGAGTTTGATGAAGAAGAACCCCCGGTCCAGAAACTTGGCGTTGGGGTGTATATGGTCGACGCCCAGGTCTGGGTCGAGCATCTTAACGAGGAGCTCGGAGTCTCACTCCCGGTCGGCGAGTCGTACGAGACGATCGGCGGGATGATCTTCAATCAGCTTGGTCACCTCCCGCTGAGGGGCGAGGTGATCAAACTTGAGGACGGGACCTCGCTTGCGGTGATGCAGATGCGGGGGCGGAGGGTGACCAAGGTCAAACTCATCTTCCCGCCACCCCCTGTGGAGGAGGAAGAAGAGAATTGTTAATGCTCTCTCACGCCGATGTGTGAGCATGAAGCGCATCGCAGTGCTGGCATCTGGAAGAGGCTCGAACTTCCAGGCCGTCCTCGACGCCCTGGCTAGGGGAGAGATCCAGGCCAAGTGTGTTGGGTTGATCACCGACAATCCCAAAGCCTATGCGATCACCCGCGCCCGGGAGGCCGGGGTCGAGGTGACGGTCCTCGATTATCATGCGTATCCCTCGAAGGATGCCTATGAGGCTGACCTCCTGGCGGCGATGCAGGCGTGCGAGGCCGACCTCTTTGTGCTTGCGGGGTATATGCGGATTGTAGGGGAGGCGATTGTGGAGGCTTTTGCCGGTAGGATGATCAACATCCACCCGGCACTTCTCCCGAGTTTTCCAGGGCTCCATGCCCAGCGGCAAGCAGTCGAGTACGGCGTGAAAGTGGCTGGGTGCACTGTCCACTTCGTGGATGCCGGGACAGACAGTGGTCCGATCATCATCCAGCGCTGTGTACCTGTACTTGAGGACGATGACGAAGATAGTCTTGCCGAGAGGATAATTGTGGAGGAGCACCGCGCCCTTCCCGAAGCGGTGGCCCTTTTCTGCGAGGACCGGATCGAGATCGATGGGCGGTGTGTCCGGATCCTTCCTCGGGCCTGAATTCTTTTTTTTGCGGTTTTGTAGAAATCATCTTGATGTCTCTTTCTTGCGGGGGGCTTGGCCGCCCCCCAGACCCCCCGCACCACGAGAGGTCGTGGACTGCAACGCACTCGTCATGGTCATCGATTCTGCCTTCCCGACCCTATCGTGATCCCGGGGGTCCGGGGGCAGAGCCCCCGGGGCGTGTGGGAAGAAGGCGTGATGATCAGAGGTGCCGCCCTTATTGTGGAATCATCACTGTCGTCTTGCGCCGGGGGTTTCACCCCAGACCACTCCCCACGATGAGGATGGGCAGGGTGGCGATTGAGCGGTGCCCGCCTGCCTCCCTGTTCTGAACAATTTTTATGCGGTGTGCCTGAGCATGCCTTCACTTCATGGGCGACTCAACAGGGTCCAGTACAGAAAACAACCGACGCCGCCGAAAAATGCGCTTTATTTGGCTCTGTAGAAACCCTCAGGCTCTCTCTTTCTGGCGGGGGGCTTGCCCACCCTCCCCGAACCCCCCGCGCCACACGATAGGTCAAGGACGGCAGCACTATCCTCATGGTCATCGATTCTGCCTTCCCGACCTCATCGTGGTCCTGGGGGTCTGGAGGCAGCGCCCCCGGCCAAAGAGGTAGGAAGGTGGGTGACACACGTCTCCCCTACGCAATAGGTGAGGGTTTCTACAGAGCCCTTTATTTGAGGTGGGTGTTCGGCCCCTGGATCCTTTCAGGAATATTCTCTACGAATCAAACCACACCCAATGCACTGCTATAATTATCACCCCGCATAACGTACTAAGAGTACTGATGCACCCATGCGGCGGAGATCCAAGGACCAGAACGCGAAGAAGATCGCACACGAACGGATCGCTCTTCTCTTTGAACGGGCGGCCGAGTTCTACCCTGCAGATCCTGAGTTGAGCAACCGGTGTGTTGCCCTTGCCCGACGGATCGCCATGCGTCAGCGGGTCAGGATCCCAAAGGAGTTTGGAACCCGCTTCTGCAGGCGGTGCTCCGCGTACCTTGTCCCAGGTTCCAATGCTCGCGTCCGGGTGCAACACGGGAAGGTGATCGTCACCTGTCGTGTCTGCGGTCGTCAGAAACGTTATCCGGTGGTGAAAGAACATCGAAAAAAATGAACTCTTCCAGGAACTGAAGCCGACCGTATGGATCGGCAAACAGGGATGTTCGGATACCCTCATTGAGGAGATCCGACTCCAACTCAAGCAGCGCAAAGTCGTCAAGATCAAATGGCTCAGGAACACCGATGTGGATGCCAATGACATTGCCCGCCGCGCAGGTGCCACACTTATCGGCGTGCGTGGCCGGACCATGGTCCTTGCCGAGAAGCGGAAAGGAAGCAGGCGGGACTGATCCGATCCCTCTCATCTCCGGGCACTTGAGGTCATATTGACCGAAAAAACCTGGGATTTGCTGCTCGAAATATATAAAAACATCCATGGCAAATAGATAAAGACTGGTAACATCGATCGTTACAGTGAGGTTAACCAATGACAACTGTATATGACATCCCGGCTGAGATGCTCATCCCGCAGGTGGCCCGTGAGTTAAAGGAGCTCCCTGCCATTGAGCCTCCAGAATGGGCAGCTTTTGCCAAGACCGGGATCCACAAGGAAATGCCTCCTGAAGACCCCGACTGGTGGTATATCAGGATGGCGGCCGTCCTCCGTCGCGTCTACATCGACGGTCCGGTCGGCGTGGAGAGACTGAGGAGTGCATATGGCGGGCCCAAGAACCGCGGATCCCACCCGAACCAGTTCAGGAAGGGAAGCGGCTCGGTCCTGAGAAAGGCGCTCCAGCAGCTCGAGGCCGAGGGCCTTGTTGAGAAGGTGCACGACGGCCGGCAGGTCTCTGCGAAGGGTCGCGCATTCCTGGACAAGGTTGCGAACAGCCAGAAGGCCGCGGCGACTGAGGCCGTGCCTGACCTTGCGCACTACTAAGGATGAGGGATACTGATGGGTGACGACGAACTCTCTGAGATCAGGCGCAGGAAGTTGGAGCAGCTCCAACAGCAGGCCATGAGCCAGCAAGAGGATCTGGAACGTCAGAAACGCGCGGAATCAGAGATGCAGTTGGCGCTCATGCAGATCCTTGAACCAGAGGCGCGTGAACGGCTGAATACGATCAAACTCGCCAAACCCGAGTTTGCACGAGCGATCGAACAGCAGCTGGTGATGCTCGCACAGAGTGGCCGAATCAGGCAGAAGATCTCTGACGAGCAACTGAAGGCGCTGCTGGTGCAGGTCGCTCCGAAGAAAAGAGAGTTTCGGATCACGCGGAAGTAGATGAAAGCCGGTCTGCTCTTCAGTGGAGGGAAAGACAGCGCCCTTGCTGCGGTGCTCCTTTCCCGAGACTATGAGGTCGAACTCAATACCTTTGTCTTCGACCCTGAGCGGGAGGTGCCGTCTGTCGAGGCGGCGGCGAAGGGCCTTGGTTTCCCGTGGCGGAAACACGCGCTGGGCCTAGAGTGTCTGGCGATGGCGGCTGAGAGAGTGATCGCAGACGGTTATCCGGCCGATGCGATCACGGCGGTCCACCGTCGGGCGCTCCGTCTCCTTGCAGAGGAGTACGAGGTGGTCGCGGACGGCACTCGGTTGAACGACCGTGTGCCAGCGATGACCCGGGGAGATGCGATGAGCCTTGCGGACCGGTATGGGTGTTCCTATATCCGTCCGCTCCTTGGCTTCGGGAAGGCTGAGGTACAGCGGCTTGTCGGACAGCACCTCTGTGTCGCCTATGGTGAGACTGGTACCATCGAAAACGGTGATTATGAATATGAGATCAGGGCTGCGGTCATGCGCATGGGCCACCGGTGTGCGGAACTCTTTCCAGAACACCATGAGCAGTCCCTGGTCACAGGTGCAACCGGCATCGAATGACGGTGATAGCTATGAGCAAAATTACCAAGGGCCGTAAGGTCCGTCTGGCAAAGGCAGGCATGCAGAACCGCCGTGTTCCTGCATGGGTGATGATTCGGACGAAGCGTCAGGTGGTATCCCACCCTAAGAGGCGCATGTGGAGAAGAAGCACGCTGAAGGTGTAGAGAGATGGTAGAGGCACTCAAAGAGCAGATCTATATTGTTCCTCTCCGTGACGCCAAGCGCGCTCCGAGGCGGAGGCGCTGCAATGTTGCGATTAAAGATATCAGGGCATATCTTGTCAGGCACATGAAGAGTGAAGATATCAAGCTGGACAGCAGCATCAACGAGAAGGTCTGGGAGCGTGGCGCCGGAAAGCCTCCAGCGTCGATCCGTGTCCGTGCCATGAAGTTCGAGGACGGACAGGTCCAGGCTGAACTCGCTGAGGAGTGAAATGGAAAGAACGATCGACTTTGCCGCCGATCCGCATATCGGTGTCTTTGCGCGAGCCTTTGAGGAGTTCGCAGTCGTTCCCTCCATGGCGACGGAGGAGTTTACGGAGAGAGTAGCCGAGGCGCTCGATGTCGAGATCGTCAAGACGACGATCCAGGGTTCGTCGATCATCGGTTCGCTCCTTACCGGGAACTCAAACGGGATGGTGGTGAGCGGGCTTGCGACCGATGAGGAACTCGCGGTACTCAGGGAACATGGGGAGGTGATGACCCTCGGGACCTCGATGAACGCGGCCGGGAACGTGATCCTCGCCAACGATTCGTTTGCTGCAGTACACCCTGACATGCCGATTGAGGTGGCAGAGGAGATCGGGACGTTCCTCGGGGTGCCGGTGCGCAGGTTGACCTTCGCCGGTATAAAAACCGTGGGGATGGCTGCGGTCGCCACTAATAAGGGCGTCCTTGTCCATGCCCGGAGTACTGATGCTGAGATCGCCGACCTCGCGGAGTGTGCGGAGGGTCTCCAGATCGGAACAGGCACGGTGAATATGGGCAGCGGCCTTGTCGGAACCGGGGTTCTTGCAAACAGCAGAGGATATGTCGTCGGGTTCGAGACCACTGGTTTTGAACTTGGGCGGATTGAGGAAGTGTTTGGCTTTCTGGAGTGAGCAGAATGGAGATGCAGAAGTTTGAAGTTAAAGGCGCCTGTCAGATGGGTGAGACCAGGCAGGCCTTCACGAAGGTCGTCGAGGCCCCGAATGAGAAGGTTGCAAAGGAACATGTTTACGCTGATATCGGTAGTAAACACAACCTGAAGAGAAGGTATATCTCAATCGATGGCGTTACCGTATTAGGTGACTAAGTCCATGGAACATGCCGACCCGAGGGAGCTGCAGTCGCTCCAGTATTATCTCAACGAGTATGGACAGCAGGCAGAGGTCTTTGCTAGGCAGCTGGAGATGATGGACCAGCAGAGAGTCGAGGCCTTTGCGGCGATCGAAACGCTCCGGTCCCTTGGCGAGGCCCAGGACGGTACTGTCCTTCTTCCGATCGGTGGCGGCGTGAGTGTCAGGGCAGCAGTCCCTGACCCAGAGAAGGTGCTGGTCGCGATTGGGGCAGATGTCACCGTCGAACGCAGCAACGAGGACGCAATATCGTTCCTCGAAGGACGGGCTCGCGAGCTGGAAGCCTCAGAGAAGAAGGTCGCTGAGACGATCGAGAATCTGAAGAGGCAGATGAACGAGATCGCAGCCCGCCTGAATGCTGCTTACCGTCAACAACAGCAGACAGTTCCGGGCAGGTAATCCCCATGTTTGAGGGCCTGAAGAACAAACTACAGAATATCAAGGAGAAGTTTGGCCACTCGATCAAAGACGCCGCTGGCGAGGCAGTCCGCGAAGAGGTCAGGCCTGAGACCCCGACCTCTGCTCACGCAGAGGTCAGTGAACCTGTTTTTGAGCCGGAAACACCGGCGGTTGAACCTTTACCAGAGACCAGGGCACCTGAGCCAGAGCCAGTGCCCCGCACGCCCCCCCCCGAGGCTCCTGCGGTGCCAGAGGAAGAACCCGCTGTCGAGCCAAAGAGGTTTGGCGGGATTGTTTCAAGGGTCAAGACACTCGTGCTCGAGCGCGAACTGGTGATCTCAGAGAAAGACATCGAAGAGCCCCTGTTTGAACTTGAGATGGTCCTTCTTGAGAACGACGTCGCCCTTGAGGTGACCGACGCGATCATCGGCTATATGCGCGAGGATCTGGTCGGGAGCCACCGCAAGCTCGGCACGCCGGTCGACGAGATCGTGATGTCGGCGCTTCGAGGAGCGCTCCTGAATGTCCTTGGCGATGGGCTTGACCTCCTGGAGTACATCAAGGTGCACGAGCGGCCGGTCAAGATCCTGATTACTGGGGTCAACGGAACCGGGAAGACAACCTCCATTGCAAAGATGGCCCATTACCTCGAAGCGAACGGCTACTCGGTCGTGCTCGGGGCTGGGGACACCTTCAGAGCCGGGGCGATCGATCAGATCGTTGAACATGGCCGGAGGCTTGACATCAAGGTGATCAAGCATCAGGAGGGTTCAGACCCGGCGGCGGTCCTGTATGACACCGTCGAGTACGCTCAGGGGCACGGGATCGACGTGGTCCTTGCCGACACGGCTGGTCGGTTTCACAACCGCAAAAACCTGATGAACCAACTCGAGAAGATCAGGCGGGTGATGAAGCCTGACCTGGTGGTTTATGTCGACGAGGCGGTCGCGGGTAACGATGCCGTGGTGCGGGCCAAGGACTTCAATGACCTGGTCGGGACCGACGCGGTGATGCTGACCAAGGCCGACATGGACTCCAAGGGCGGGGCGGCGATCTCGATCACTCAGACGATCGGCAAACCGATCCTCTTCCTTGGGACCGGCCAGGCCTACAGCGACATCGTCCCATTCAGGCCAGAAGCTGTGGTCGATGAACTCCTTGGTGTGGAGGAATAATACACATGGTGCTCGACTCCCTCAGTTCGTCTCTGAAAGACGCGGTCAAGAAACTCGCAGGCAAGACAGTCGTCGACCGGGCGGCAGTGGAGGAACTGGTGCGCAGCCTCCAGCGCGCCCTCATTCAGGCCGACGTCAATGTCAAGCTTGTCATGCAACTCTCCCAGTCGATCAAGCAGCGGGCCCTGGAGGAAGAACCCCCACGGGGGATGAGTGTCCGCGAGCATGTGCTGCGGATCGTCTACCAGGAACTGGTCACGTTGATGGGTGGGGCCGGCAAGGTCGACCTTGCCCCGCAGACGATCCTGATGGCTGGGCTACAGGGGAGCGGCAAGACGACCACGACCGGGAAGCTCGCGCGTTACTTCAAGCGCAAGGGTCTGAAGGTCGGGGTGATCTGCGCCGACACCTTCAGGCCAGGGGCCTACCAGCAACTCGCCACCCTCTGTGAGAAGGTGGATGTCCCGCTTGTCGGAAGACCCGACGAGGATGACGCCCTCAAGATCGTTCGCGAGGGGATGAAACACTTCGAGGACACTGAGATCGTCATCATCGATACTCAGGGTCGCCATGCCCTCGAGGACGAACTGATCGAAGAGATCGTCAATATCAACGAGATTGCTCGCCCAGACCACCGGTGGCTCGTCATCGACGCGGCGCTCGGCCAGCAGGCCAAAGAGCAGGCGCGGCGGTTCAACGACGCCATCGGGATCGACGGCGTGCTGATCACCAAGATGGACGGCACGGCAAAGGGTGGCGGTGCCCTCTCTGCAGTCTCAGAGACAAAGAGCGGGATCGTCTTCATCGGTGCCGGCGAGACTGTCGACGACCTGGAACGGTTTGACCCCGACGGGTTCATCTCCAGGCTCCTTGGGATGGGCGACCTGAAGGCCCTGGTCGAACGGGCCGAGGAGGTCATCTCTGAGGACGAGATGGACGTCAACGCCATCCTCAGGGGGAAGTTCACCCTACGGGACATGTACAAGCAGCTTGAAGCGGTGAACAAGATGGGGCCGCTCAAGCAGGTGATGTCCATGCTCCCGATGGGTGGGATGCAGATCCCTGACGACGCCTATGACGTCACCTCGACGAAGATGGAGCGTTACAAGGTGATCATGGACTCAATGACCCCCGCAGAACTTGACGACCCACAGATCATCTCAGGTCCCAGGGTCCAGCGGATCTCACAGGGGTCAGGGGTGCCGCCTGAAGACGTGCGCGAACTGCTCAAATATTATCGGATCATGCAGCGTGCGCTGAAGGGGATGCGTGGGAATAAGTTCTCCATGCAGCGCATGATGAAACGGTTCGGGAAGATGCAGTAGGAGCAGGATGAGGCGTTTTGTCGTGGTCGGACACCTGGGGAGCACTGACCCCGGGTTTTCGCTGAACGATCTCCCTGGTGCCGGCCGGATGGACGAGCTCTGCCGGTGCGTGGCGGCTTCCCTCTGTCTCTCCCATGGGATGAGGCGTGACGCCGAGTG
>JAQVHG010000157.1 GCA_028696365.1 Methanofollis sp. | reverse complement strand
GTATAAATATTAACGTGTAGAATAATCTTTCATGGAAGGTATGGCCAAGTCCGGTGCATGGGGGAGAAGCCTCGCCCTCCAGATCCCCATATTCTACAAACTCTTTGCGAGTATGCTTTTTGTCGCTCTAATTCCGGTGATCTTACTTGGGATCATGGCGGCGGGAGACACCGGAGAGATTGTGGAGATCCTTGGTCTCCAGGGGACGGTCTTCGTCCTGACCCTGGTGACACTTGGGATTGTGGTGATGTGGAGTCTCTTCCTTGCAAGCAGCATCACGCGCCCCATCACCCAACTCTCTGAGGTGGCTAAGAATGTCTCGATGGGAGATCTCAGGGAGGCAAATGTGGAAGTCACGAGTAACGACGAGATCGGGGAACTTGCTGCGTCCTTCAACAGGATGATCAACTCATACCGCGTCCTCGACGCTCTTGCTCGTGAAGACAATAGGTGAGGTGTCCCTGAATGCCACTGGACGACGACGTGTTCACCGTCCTGAGAGAGGAAAATGGCCCTTCGGCCACTAATATCTTCTTCAGGTCTGCAAATAAAGCACTAAATATGAGTCTGTCCAGCCTGAATATTGCCAACCTCTTCGCCCTGGCTGATGCTTGTTACTCTGCCTGGTGTCAGTCCTCGGCACTGAGATCGTAATTGTGATACAATATAGGATCAAGAGACTTTCGGGAGTTTAGAAGAGATATTATGGTTGGGATGCTCACATTTGTCTTGAAAAAACTCTTGATCGGTGGGGCAATCGGCGCCGCTCTGGTCGGGCCTGAGGGAGAGGTTCTCGGTCAGGCCGGGGGGGCTGACTGGGACGGCGCCGCTCCACTGATTCATAAAGCGGCATCGTCTTGGGAGTGCCTTGCCGGCGGGCCTGGGACCGAACGGTACGGTGGAGCCATTGTGGAAGGGGCAGGGGGAAGCCTCCTTGTCATGCCCATCGAAGATGGTTCAGTCCTTGCGGTCCTCCTCGGTCCGGGCGCGAATCAGGGCCGGGTCAGATACGAGATGAAGAAGAACATCGAATTGATCACATCGGTGGTATGACAGTAATACTTCCTGAAGGAACTAGTTTAGGCACGATGCAGGCTCCGCTCACCTGGGTCTTCTCCCACACCGGTAAGTTTGTGGGGAAAGTTGCGGTCCAGGTTCAGGGGGGAAATGGTTTCCTCCTGATCAGGAAAGGGGAGGAGATTGCCTACTGGTTTAGATATGGCAAGATGGTACTGCGTGGGAGTGCAGCCAGAGAATATCTCCTCTCCCAGGGAGTGATCGAACTGACACTCTGCCGCTATACTGAAGAGGAGTTTTCGATTGCTCTTGAGTGGTGCAATGGGCATGGCGTCCAGATTGCAGGGTCTGCACATGCAATGACGCCAGCGACCGGGTCTGAAGAACCAAGAGTTCAGACACAGGTCGAACCTCCGCAGACACAGCCCCCCGTGCGACAGGTCCCTGCTATGCTATGGTCAGATGACGGAATAGTGATGGTGGGCCGGTGTGGGGCAGGGGGTCTTGAGATCCTGGCCGGTATGAAGCCCGCCGATCTGGATGAGCGTGCTCTCTGTTCGTCCTTTGGGGTCGCCCGCAAACTTGCGGATACGCTTGGAATAGGTGAGATCTCAGACTTCACGCTTGAAACGCGATCGGGAACATACTTGGTCTCTGAAGAGGATGAGGGGATCCTCTGTCTCATCGCTACTCCTGACGTCCCATTTGGGCGGGTCAGAGCACTCCTGCAGAGGAGATAACACACGAGCCGGGCCCTACTATGATACATGAATAATTTCTGGGCTCTGTAGAACCCCTCACCTCTTGTGTTGGGGAGACGTGTGTCACCCCCCTTCCCACCTCTTTGGCCGGGGGCGCTGCTCCCGGATCTCCGGGAGCATGGGGGGGGGACGGGAAGGCAGAATAGATGACCATAAAGAGAGTGCTGCTGTCCTCCGCCCATCGTGTGGCGAGGGGTTCGAGGGGGGCTTGCCGCCCCCCTGCCAGAGAGATTCATCAAGAGGATTTCTACAAAGCCAAAAAAAGGGATTTTTAGTCCCTAAAGAGCACGTGAGTGGCCATCGAGCGGGCGCCGAAGAACTGCTTGCAGAACTCTCCCATCTTCTTGGGGCCGTACTCCTTGCAGGAGAAGATGTCGAGGTAGGCGGCGTTGGTCTCATTTGCAAAGTGGCCTGAGACCAGAGAGGTCTCGATGAGCTGGGTCATCGAGTAGCCGGCCACCTTCTCGTTCGGGCCAAAGTGGATGACCGTCGGCTCGCCAAAGCGCTTCATATCAATGAGGTCACAGAGCTCAACAATGAACCGTCTGATCGTATCGGCATCTCTGATGGCCTGGGGGTCGCAGTCCTTGAGGTCTACGCTGGTGTACAGGCCCCATGAACCCTGCTCCCTAAACTGTTCGATGATCTCTTCGTCAGAGAGAGCGTCCCAGGTTGTCATTGCGCGGTTCAGGCCAAGCATGTCAGGCTGGTTGTTCATTTCGGTAGTGGTCATCTCCATACTGATCCCCTCCTGGGGGTCTACAGGATATTGATGGATCTACAACTCATGATGGAGATTTAAAAATATCCCTCGCGATACCTCATGACGATTATGAATTATTACATAAAATAGGACTTAAATCGAAAAATTTTGATTAAAAATTGATAAATTCGATTAAAATCTAATTATTACCTTTAGATTGCTGTGGGGACCAGATCTTGCCCCAATTAGACCCTCACGATCCAGTAAAGGATTCTTAGGCCATGGATCGGTTCTGCGCTTTATACGCGTCCAGATTTCAATTCGGCATGGTCCGGCACGAGTATAATTAAAATAATCAGGTCTAATTTGTCAAAATGGGGCCAATTCAGTTTTAATTCGGGCGATCGGGATAATTATGAGGATAAAAGAGATGAACACCCCAAAATATGCCATATTTCGTCCGATCTGAAGGCCTCTCAAATTACACTGATATCGAGTATGAAATATTGTTCAAAAAGATATGTGTGCATCAATGCACATTGTGATGCATACTCATGCTCCATGCCCAGCCAGGTGCGGCACCCCTTCCAGTTCTGGGGCAGGGCCATGCTCGTCGACATACCTGGCCACCGCATGCGGCGCCCCATGGAGAAGGCGGCGAGCGGTGTGGTAGACGCTCGGCTGCGTCTCAGGGTCGACGGCCCGCATCACCGAGAGAAGCACGCCCACCAGCGGCGCCTGATGCTCCTCTGCCATCCTGTCAAGGGCGCCGAAGACTTCGAGGGCGCTGACCGTGTTGTACTCGTTCACCCCCCCGAGACGGCCGAGCACCCGGGCGAGGTAGTCGCGTCCCTCAGGGGTCTCCAGGGAGAGCCGGCGGTTTCTGGCAAACCGCCCGAAGAGCGCCCGCTGGTCATTGGACTGCTCGATGTGGAAGGACGGCGATGTCGCCACCTCCTGAACCAGTTCAAGGGCGTCTGGAGCTGACAACCCGGCGACGACGGCAAGGAACGTCTCCCATGAGACTGGGTGTTCCTTCGACTCAGCCTCAAATTTTTCCAGTACCGCACGCCGGTCAGGGGCCAAAGAGTCGAGGTACGCGGCAAAGGCCGCGATCAGGTCAGTGGCACACTGCGCACCCTCGAACTGTTCCCTGATGAGGGCATGGACCTCAGGCGTGTCAAGTGCGGCGAGGACCTGCAGGACGGCGTTCTTCACCTGCCGTGCCTTGATCGCCGAAGGGCCCCGGTCAGTCGGAGCCGCGGCGTACCGGTGGTACAGACCAGTGAGCCGCTCCTGGTGTGCGGCCGCGATTCCCTTCAGCAGGCGCACCCGAGCCTCATGGAGGGCGGTGTAGCGGTGGGCATAGCAGGGGTCGGTCACCGACTCAAAGAGGGTGAGGAACTGCCCACCTGCCCGGCGTATCAGGTCGTCGTCTGCGGCGAGGTCGACGTAGAGCGTACAGAACTCTTCTGAGGGAGCGGCCGAAGGGTCCTGGAGCAGCCTGAGCATCTCAGTCTCCGCACACCGCTGGAAGGCACAGAAGCGGGCGATGAGGTCGGGGTCGGTCCGCGCCTGGAGGAAGAGTGCCGCAGGCGTGGCATCGTCGGTCACCCGCCCATAGAAGGTGTAGCCGCGGTTGACCGAGAGGTAGGCAGGGGCGTCGACGTTCTCGAAGACCACAGTCTCGTGCCGGTCCTTCACCAGATGCGTCCGCTCCGTGAGGTCGACGCCGTCGGCCCCGACCAGGGCCATGGTCAGCGGGAAGGTCCAGGGTTCTGCACCCTCAGGGGTCACCTGCTCGATCGAGAGGGTGCAGGTGCGCCTCGCCGGATCGTACCGGTGCGCCACCCGCACCTCCGGGTACCCGGTCTGCTTCAGCCACACCCCAGCCATCTCACTGAGACTGCACCCAGAGACCTCCTCCATCGCCTCCAGCCAGTCCTTTCTGGAAGCGTTCCCATGGGAGAACCGCCTGTGGTACACCCCGAGCCCCCGGGCAAAGGTCTCTTTGCCCACGACCGTCTCGACCATCCTGACAAACTCCGGCGACTTCACATAGGTGACGCCAGTGATCAACTCGTTTGGGTCGTTGAACCCGTCTGGCTCGATGGGCATCGAGGCCGCCCCCTCGTCCAGGGCGAAGGTGCCGGTCTCCGGGTCGACGAGTTCGAGGACCGTCTGGAGACGGGCATACTCCTCGCCGAAGAAGAAGCCGAAGTGCTGGTTCTCCACATGCACCGCCACCGCTTCGTTGAGCCAGATCTCAAACGGCGTCTTCCCGGTCACCTCAGAGCCGTTGAGGTTGTGGTAGTACTCGTGGACCTTCACTCTCACCATATACTCATAGGCCCGGTCGGTCATCTGCGGGAAGGGCATCAGGCGGTTGGTGGCGATGGTGGTGTTGCCGACATTCTCCATCCCGCCATAGTCTGAGTTCTGCATCCCGATCTCGCGGTAGACCATGCCGGTATAGGCATAGCCCGGAGTGATCTCCCTGACCCGCTCGGCGAGTCCGGCCCTCAACGCCTCGACGCGCTCCTCGTCTCCCACCGCCTTTGCCAGGTCCCGCTCGTGGCAACGCGCCATGAGGGCCTTGCGGAGAGGGAGGTGGCGATATTGCTCCGGCCCGGTGAAGAGATAGACCCAGAGCGCCCCGTCGGCAAGCACCTCCAGGGCCTCCTCTGCGGCCGCAGGGTCTGCACCCGGAGGGGCCAGGAGTTCGAGGGTGAAGGCCCGGCCGTCTGGGTACTCGAGCTCGCGCCTGAAGGTCGCATAGGTCCCGACACCCAGGAAGAAGAGGTACGGGGCCATCGGAGTGGTGGTGTTGTCGAAGGTGACGATAATCTGGCCGTTTCCATATGGCCTCGGGGCTGAGAGCGGGTCGCCGTTGGAGATGATGTTGGTGTAACGTTCGTCGGCGATGACCGTCGTAGTGTAGGTGCACTTGGCCGTCATGTCGTCGAAGCACGGGACGATCCGCTGGAAACCCCACTGCTGG
>JAQVHG010000005.1 GCA_028696365.1 Methanofollis sp. | reverse complement strand
TAAAAAATGAAGGTATTTGGTGCCAGAAACTGAGCCCGAAGTTGGTGCCCGAAAGGTGCGCCTAACAACTCCGGCTATGTATCTTCTTGTTGTGACCACTATTAAATCTATGCATTTAACTTTGAGCACTTGTTAAATGCTCGAACCTCAGCGCCGGTCCACCAACCTTTTTGGCCGTCCCTTTACCGATGCGAGTTCAAGCCCCCCTGGCGAGGTGAAGTGGAAAAGCACTCTGCACCTATTCTCCTCACAGGCCTCTGCAAGTACCGGTTTGTCGGTGAAGAGCGTCTCAAGAAATCGATGTTTTATGGCATTCTGATCAGCGCTAGCGAGTTCTTCACACTCCATACTCACTCTGAGCACGGTCTCGTCCTCATCGCCATAGACAAAAACCTCATACTCTCCGGTCAGGTCTGTCATGTTCTCAGGCTGAAAGACCGCCCGTTCGAGATCGACCCGATTGATCGTGCACCCCGCGATGGTGACCGTCTCAGCCTCCCGCCAGGGAGGTTCGATCCTGAGGTGTGTCCGCCCGCATGAACAAGTGCCGCGGCTCACCATTCGGCTCCAGTCTTCGGTGTCATAATTGAGGAGGAGAGTGCCAGCTTTTCCTCCAGGAGGCAGAAGGGTGGTAAGGACAAGGCGCCCGTCTTCTCCGTCTTTGACGAAACGTTCGAGCTCCGGGTCGTAGAGATCGACATGGACAAGGTCTTCAGGGCAGTGCAGTCCGTTCTTGACAGGGCACTCACCGCACATGGTGCCTTCAGTGGAGCCATAGGTGTTGTAGACCTCACAGCCCCAAACCTTCTGCAGATGGGCACGCGACTCTTCGGCAAAACCCTCACCTCCAATGACAAGTCTCTGCACCCCCGAGTCCTGTGGCTCGATCCCCTCAGCTCTGAGCCGCCTTGCAAGCCTGAGGAGTTTAAAGACGCTTCCAACGATTGCGGTAGGACGGTAGTCCCTGACCACCCTGACCGGGAAGGTGCATTTTCCCTCAGGGATGACAGCAACACCCATATCACGTGCCGCGAGGGTCATGGTGTTCGCCCCGATATTCATCCCATACGAGGTGCAGAGGACAAGGCGATCACCCTCGCCAACACCCTGTGCGGTGAATGCCCTCGCATACTTCTCGGCATATCGCTCCCAGTCCTCCCAAGTAAGGAAGAACGTCTTGGGCACGCCACTCGTCCCGCTCGTCTCATGCACCGTGAAGACCTTCTCCCATTCCACCGAACGGAAGGCAAAATCGGGGACGGCCGGAGGCTGGTGCTCCCTGATCACCTGACCGGAGATGACCGGGAGATCGAGGAGATCCTCATGGCAGGTGACCGCACCCGGATCGATCTTCTCTTCTGCAAACCATTTTTTGTAGAAGGGAGAGTGCTCGGCGGCGTACCTGACAGTGTAACGGATGCGCTCGTCAACGAGGGCGTCAAGATCCCCTCGCTCCATCGTCTCGATCGTCTCGTCCCAGTACCTCAGTGCCATCGACCCAGGGGAGGCGTGCGGATTTATAGCATTTGTGGGAGGTGGCGATCTCCACCCCCTCTGGTGTTACGCCTGGGGCTGCGACCTTCAGACCTCAAAAATCGGCTCTGTAGAAACCCTCGCGAATCATGGAGAGAATGTGTGTCTCCTGCCATCTCTCATCTTCGGGCCAGGGGCTCTGCCCCCGGACCCCAGGGATGAAGATTGGGGGGGTAAGGCACTCTCCATGATCATAAAGAGAAGGTGGCAATCCTCCGCCTATCTTTGTGCGGGGGGGACCGGGGGGCGGCACGCTCCCCGGCGAAGAGAGCCATCAAAACGATATCTACAGAGCTCAAAAATCAGAAATATTCTCGAACTTGTTCGAGAAGATCTCTGATCTTCGATGTGCAACCAGAGGGTACTTGAGAAGATGGAAAATTGGGCTCTGTAGAAACCCTTGCCTATTTTTAGTATACGCATGACATAATCGCCTTCCTCTTCTTCCCGCCGGGGGCTCTGCCCCCAGGCCCCAGGGATCACGATAGGGTCGGGAAGGCAGAATAGATGACTATAAAGAGAGTGCTGCCCTCTTCGACCTATCGTGTCGCGGGGGATTCGGGGGGGCGGCAAGCCCCCCGCCAGAGAGATTCAAATTGGTGAGGGTTCCTCCAGAACCGAAAATCTGTGACTATCGCAGAGCGCCACCGACATAAAAGCACATGGGTGAGTTCGAGAACATCTCCTTGGCGGGGAGATCTTCGATCTACCGTGCATTTCCGTTTCAAGACAGAGAATCTCTACGCAGCAAAAAAAGAATTATTCATGCAAGGAATCAATCGCCGCATCGACGATCGCACCTAGCCCATCGATATCCCAACGCTCAGAACTGAGGACCAGATCATAGACCGAGAGATCATCGATATCGATATTATAATAGGAGAGATAACGCCCCCTCTCGCAGACCTGCCTCTCCTCAGTATGCCTGCGTGCTTCGTCCTCTCCCTCGCCGTCCCGTGAGGAGATCCGTACTGTCCGACAGTCAATCGACGCCGACAACCAGATCTTCAGGTCCGCGTTTGCGACCATCCAGCCAGACAGCCTCCCCTCGGCCACGATACTATCCTCAGCCTCGGCAATCTCCTTCTGACGTGCATCGATGAGCTTGTCCACCGCCGGGTCAGACTCGGCAAGCTTCCCGAACTCGGCAAGACTGACCCCGCGCTCTTTCGCAAGCGTCCTGAACATCTCACCGGCTGAGATCACCCTCAACCCGTGTTTCTCAGCAAGGTACCGGGCAAGCGACGTCGTCCCACTACCTGGCGGCCCACTGACTGTAATCCGCATCTATAGCCCCCCAATATTAAGCGATTTCCTGATTACCTGACTGATCGCAAGCGAACAGATCATATACCACAAGATCCAGATCGGGAAGAACCAAAGGACCACATCCGTGAACCCAAGCGTTCCCGCATAGGGGAGCGTCATCGTCTGCTCGACACCAGGGAGACGGAAGAGAAGCCAGAAGAAGATCGGAACCGTCAAGAGGAGGATCAATGCCATCGGCTTGAACTGCTGCTTGGAGAGTTCCAGCTGCTCCTGCATCATCCTATCCCTCTTTGCCTCAAGTTTCTTCAACTTCTTCTCGTCACCACCCAGTTGAGCCTCACGGAACTCCTTCTGGAACTCCTTCATCCTCGCCTGCACCCGCTGCATCTTCTCATAATCGATGGTGTACTTCTGGATCAGCGAAGAGTACAGACCAGTGATCGCCGAGAGGATCATAATCAGCACAAAGAATGGAATACCATAGACGTCCACCAGGTGTCCAAAGATGAGGTCCATCGCACCGCCGACGCTCTCCCTTACCCACGGGATCGCGTATGACCCCATCAGCACCAGCGTGAGAGCGAACAAGATCATGCTGCTACGATCCTTCTTGGCTCCCATGCCTCACCTCAGGACCTTGGCCATCGCCTCGACCGCATGATCAAGGAGATAATCCGCATTTCTAACAATCTGGACCGTGCACCCGGTCATCATCCCATATGCCGCTGCAAAAGCACGGTTGATCTCCTGGTGCTCCGCAATCGAACGGCTACCCTCAGGGTCACGTCGGCGGCTCTCATCGCCCATCCGGCGCATCAGGATCTGGTCTGCATCAGTCTCGACCAGCACCACCATATCAGGCTTGAGCTCGGTCAGCACCCACGCAGGCAGACCTGGCAGGTAGCCGACAGGAGTCTTCACCGAGGCATGAGTGTCCACGATGATATTTCCTTCCATCTCACCGATTCGCTTGCCGGCGAGCCTCTGGAGCTCCTTCTGGACATCCTTGTCAAGGGTCCGCATCTGATCGCGGTCCTCAACCTTGCCCTCCGCCCTCGCGGTCTCAAACATACAGGTGCCAAAATTGACGGCCTTGTAGGGGACCCCCTCCCCTGCAAGCCGCTTCATAGACTCTTCGATCACCGTGGTCTTGCCCACCCCGGGCACACCCGTGATCACTACTCTCTTTCCGGACATTCATTCTCTCCCGAAGAACTGCCGCATGAACGGATACATCTCCATAATCTGTTCGCTTGCCACTTCCTCGTACAGCCTATAGGTAATACTGACCGTCAGCAGCAACCCAGTACCAGTCACTCCACCTATCACACCAAAGAGGTTTGCAAACACACTCAACAGACCAATGAGCACGCCACCGATGACCGTAACCCTCGGGATATAGCGGTCGAGGTACTTGATGAGCACCTGGGTGTTCCGCCGGTATCCTGGGATCTGCATCCCCGACATCTGGATCTGTCTGGCCACGTGCTTCGAATCGAGACCGGCCGTCTTCACCCAGAAGAGTGCGAAGATTGCACCACCAACGACCATGAACGTGGCATCGATCCCGAGCCTGAGCAGAACCTCCCATGGAGCATGCCCAAGGTCGTGGACCCACCACATCCAGTCCTGGGGACTGTTGATCGGGGCCAGGAAGTACATCAGCCCATCGACCGGGGCCTGGTTTTCAAACCGTCCCAACACCGTGATCCCGATATTGGAGAGGAACATCCCAAACATCTGGATGTTTGCCTGGAGCACCCTCACTAAGATCATCGGCAGGACTGATGCATAGATGAGCTTCACCGGGAAACGCGCCCGTGCACCTCTTACCCGTGCATGGGCAAGCGGGATCTCAATCCGTGTGGACTCCACATAGACCACGATCAGGAAGATCGCAACCGTCGTCACAAATGCCAGGAGATCTGCTCCAAAGTATTGGATGAAGTTCCCGCCAGAGACACCAATCGCAAAGATCCTGGGGAAGAAACCCACCGGATAGGGGTCGGCCACTGCTTCCCAGTTCAAGAAGCCGTTGATCAAACTCTGTGAGATCCCGGCAATGATAAAGAGCCCTACACCAGAGCCAAGCCCCCACTTGGTGACCACCTCATCCATGAGGAAGATCAGCACCCCACCTATACAGATCTGCAGGAAGATCAGGAACGAGACCGCAGCCGCGCTCCCTCCAAAGAGTGCCTGGGCTATCTCCATATCTGGGCGCATAAATCCTCCGAAGAGGTTCGGAGCCGCCTCAAGGATGATCATGACGAAGATCAAGAGCTTCTGAAGCCCCATGTACATGATCTGCCCACGTGCTTCTGAGGTATCGATCGGGATCAGATCCGCACCCTTCAGGAGCTGGAGCACGATGGACGCTGTCACGATTGGCCCGATACCCAGGTGCACAATAGACCCGCTCGCACCAGCAAGAAGGGCACGGAAGTACAGGAATGTGTCCTGGGAACTGGCGTCAAGGCCAAAGACAGGAATATTGGTCAAGAAGAAGTACAGTAATAGGATTGCAGCGGTCCACATCAATTTGTTCTTGAAGTGAACATGGCCCTCCGGAGACTTTACTGCGGGCATCGCCGCAAGGAAAGGCTCCATTCTATCCAGCAGATTCCCCATGTGGTTCCCACCAATCAAAAAAACGAGGGGGCTCAGTTGGTCAGAGCCTGACCGCCGGCCGCCTCAATCTTCTCTTTAGCCTGCGTTGAAAACGCCGCTGCACTAATCTTAAGGGCATGGGTGACTCGCCCACCGCCGAGGACTTTCTCGATCCCGATCTCTGCAAGATCAAGAACGATCAGCCCTTCACTCTCCTCTGCGATCCCGACCTGGACCAGGAATTCGATCATCTGATCGATATCCCCGACATCCAGCACTGGAACCTCAACCTTGCTGACACTGGTAAAGCCATGCTTCCCATTGTGGATCTGGTTTGCAAGGAGATAGTGAGTCAGGCGATGATCACGGTGTCCAGCCCGTCCTCTACCTCCACGGTTCCCGGCACCACGACGGTTCTTATGCGTTCCGCCACCGCAGGTCTTGGATCCGCGATATTTCGAGCGTGTGTTGGTAGGCATCCCATTCACCTCATCCTGTAGAGGAGGTCATTGATATCCTCCCCATAGTTCCCGAGCGCCCCCCCCTGCTGGAAGGTGCGCTTGATCGTCCGGTGTCCTTTGCGCGGGGGGTGGAGACGCAGAACTGGTTTCAGTTCTGGGATGTCCTGCATCGTCGCTTCACCCTTGCAGACCGCTGCTGCGAACTCTTCAATGCTCGCAAACTGGGAGTGGTCACGGACATACACGTCGGTAAGCCTGACGTTACCGGTCAGACGGCCACGAGTGGAGAGAAGCGTCGCAATGGTCCGCTCATCCACCTCACCATAGGCGACATAGTCCTTGACCTTCCTGATCATCCCCAGATATGTGGGGGTGTCAGGGACCAGCACACAGTGATTGACGTGGTGAAGACGGAGCATCTTGAGCGTGTCTTTGATGTCGCGGCGGGTGTTCACAACGCCACGTACCTGCACGACTGCAAACATTTTACTCTGCTCCTCCAGTCCGGATCATATTCGTTGCCTTCAACGCATTGAAGGTCGCCTTGGCATAGTTGATGGTCGTCCTGGTCTTCCCGCTTGAGAAGGCCCAGATATCCTTAACTCCAGCGAAATCGAGGACTTTCCTACCGATCTCACCGGTTACCAGACCGATCCCCTGCGGTGCCGGCATCAGAGTGACCCTGACACTGCCAGCCTTGCCCTTGACCTGCACTGGGATCGAGTGCGCGGATCCACACCCGCACTCCCAACTCCCGCAGCCACGGCGTACCTTGATGAGGTTGGTCTTTGCATTCTCAATTGCCTTTCGGATTGCGTTTCCGACCTGTGCGTCCTTGGCCTGCCCCAGACCGATGTAGCCGTCGTGGTTACCGACGATTACAACAGCCCTGAACTTGACACGCCTGCCAGAGTCGGTCATCCGCTGGACCATCGAGACGTCAAGTACCTCATCGTCCAGGTCAGGGAGGAAGGCATCGACGATCTGAGCCTCCTTAATTGGCTTCCCGCTATCGAGCACCTCATCGATGCTCGCGATCTCGCCTGCCGCAACAGCACGGCCAAGCCCGGTCGACGGGACCCAGGGTTCCTGTTCGTACGCCATATCACTCCAGCTCCTTCATGATGGCCTCTGCCACTTTTTCAACGTTCTCGACGAGGTTCCCAGCCCTTTCAGGAGCATATGCTGCAATCACCGAACCGTTGGTCCGCTCGTCGTCAGGGAGAATCTCTTCGCCATGCGGCACTTCCAGCCCCACCTCGACCGCACCCTTCAGTGCGGCGAAGAGGCGGGCACCGGACTGCGCACGCGCAAGCCCGATATCAAGGACTGCCTCATCGTAACCTGCTGCAAGAGCCTTCTTCGCAAAGAGCATCCCGGTCAAGTAGGCCGCAGGGGTGCTCGACGTCGAGCCCTCGTAGCCAAGACCGGTCAGTTCTTTGGAGTAGGCTGAGATCAGAGTCTGATCTCCCTGCTCTCCAGGCACCACCAGTTGACAGATGATCTGGCGGTTGGTTTTGCGGACGACCATCCGAGGAGTCTCAGAGAGAAGGAGTTTCATCCTTGCATGATAATTGGTCCGGCCCTCTTTCCTCCTACGGAATGGAACAAAATACCGTGCTCCGGTCGCCATATTTATTCAACCCTCCCTTTCGTAATCATCTCAACATGGGTGATCAGGTGCGCCCGGCTCCTGAACTGGCCACCAGCCGCACGCCGGTACAGACGGCGATAGGTCCGGCGGTCGATGGAACCTTCATCCCGCATCTCGCGGAGTGTCGCTCTGATCGCCCGAATTCTCTGCATCCACTGGCTTTTCGACGGGTTACGAGCGCCAGCAGTACCTTTCCTCCGGCCATACCCTTTCTTGTGGCCATATGCACGCTTAGCCGCCCGGACCCGCGCACGACCGCGGCTGTTACCCTTCACCGTGGCCGTCTTGATCGCGCCCTCGCCGACGAGTTCCCTGATCTCGGCACGCGAGATCGCAGTCTCAATGTCAGAAAGACGCGCGGGGTCAAACCGTACACGGTTGACTCCACAGTTGAGTACAGCCGCCGCAAGCCGCTTCTGAGCTGAAAGATCACTCATCTGCTTCATCCTCCTCTACGTCATCTTCGACAGCCTCTTCAACGGGCGCCTTCGAGAGATCCTTTGCATTCAGCACTTTCAGCCCAGCCTCAAGAGCCTTCTGCTGGATCTCGATCCGCTTTCTCTTCCCGACGCCGCTCGCAATCCGCACCGCCTGCTCCTCAGGGTTAAGCCCCTCAAGTTCGGCAGGAGTGTTGACCAGCACTTCAAAGTAGCCACTCGGGTGCATGCCGCGCACCGCCACTGGGGAACCATATCCCGCCTGCGGGTGTGCGCCCTTTGCCTTGTACTGCTTCCGCTGCTTACTGGTCAGACCACGGGGTCTCCTCCAGGCGTCCTTCAGTTTCTTCTTTGAGTGGAGACACTGGCGCTGGAACGTGCATCCAGTCTTCTGGGACCGGACACGGATTAACCGAATCTTCTCGTCTACCATCTCCATCACGCCTTCTGCACAATATAAATTCCGTCCTGGAAGACCCGCGTGTCGCGATTGCGGACTTTTGTCGCCCGCTCGATCTTCGCTGCAGTCGCCCCAACACGCTCTTTGTCGATGCCAGTGATGGTCAATTCGTCATTGCCGACCTTGACCTCAACGCCAGGAAGAACCTTTGCAACCCTCGGCTGCTTCTCCCCAAGGAAGTTGTTGATGGAGAGGAGATCCCCCTGGAGCTTGATCTGGATCGGGAAGTGAGCATAGACCACTTTCATGTGGTACTCAAAGCCCTTATTGACACCATCGACCATATTCTGGATATGTGAGGTATAGGTGCCGATCATGGCAGCGATGCGCCTCCTGGTTAATTCAGTGGAGACGACGACCTCATTGTCCTCAAGAACAATAGAGACACCGGGGTAACGCATGTCACGTGAGATCTCACCCTTCGGACCTTTCACCGAGACGGTAAAGCCCTCGATCGAGACCGTGACCCCCTCAGGGATCGCTACTCTCTTCTCAGTTGTCATTCTCCTCCACCTCAGTATACATATCCCAGGAGTTCACCGCCGATACCATCACGACGGGCCTGATCATGTGAAATTACGCCCTTCGACGTCGAGACCATGAGGAGCCCAAAGCCCTTTGCCGGGAGGTACCTCGTCTCCCACGCCTCCATCTCTTCAAGAGTGGTGGCAAAGCGTGGGGAGATCGCACCGCACCGGTTGATCTGACCGATGAGCGTCACCTTGAACTGACCGCCGCGGCCGTCCTCGATATATTCAAACTCGCCGATATACCCAGATTCCTGCATGATCCCAAGCATGGCGCCAAGGAGTTTGCTTCCGGGCTCGACGATGACTGAGGACTTCCCGCCGTCGCTGGCGTTCTTGATGGCGCTCATCGCATCTGCAATTGTGTTCAGTCGTGCCATTTTACTCTACCTCAGTTCATCTTCTTAAAGCCCATCTTGGGGGCCCATTCACGGAAGCACTGCCGGCAGAACATGATATTGTACCTGCGAACAAGACCTTGTTTCCTGCCACAGATCCGGCACTCATTTGCGCCGCGTCCGAAACTCTTCTTCTGTTCTTTGTCTGCCATCACTGCTCCTCCATGCCATAGTGCTCGGTCATAAAGGCGATCGCTTCGTCACGGGTGACGGTCTGCTTAGCCGGAAGTTTTCGGCGTGCGATCATCCTGCGTGCGATTCTGACGCCCTTCTTCTCAAGGATGACATTGACGTCCATCCCATAGATCCCGATCTGCGGGTCATAGGACTGCCCCGGGAAATCGGTGTGTTCTTCGATACCAAAGGAGAAGTTGCCCTGATTATCAAAGGCAGATGCAGAGAGTTTCCGACCGACGATGTCAAATGCGGTCTTAAAAAACTCTTCTGCTTTCTTGCCCCGCAGGGTCACCTTGGTACCAATCGGAGCGCCTTTCCTGACTCCAAAGGCCGGCTGCGTCTTCTTTGCAATGGAACGCACCGGTTCGGCTCCAGTAACCGCACGGACGATGTTTTCGCCATTGACAAGCCTCTCACCGCTCTCGCCGACACACATGTGCACGACGATCTTGTCGATGTGAAGTTCCTGCATTGGGTTTGTCATCAGGCCTCAATCCCCCATTCTGCAGTCGCAGATGCCTCACGGCCGATCATGAAGATATACTCCTCGATCGTCTCGAAAGACTCCTTGTTCTCGTCTTCAAGGATGACTCTGTTCGGGATGCTGCCCGGTACCTTCCTGATCTCAGTGACCGCACCGATCCTACCCGAATGCTTCCCGCCAATGACCATCGCCATGTTCCCAACAGCGAAGGGGAAGTGGTCCACGATCTTGAACCGCTCCTCGCCTTCTCCAATGGTGAGGACGATCGAGTCCTTGGGCTTGTAGGTGTTGTCGGCAAGGACGTTGGCACCGTAGTTGAGGTTCAACTGGACCTTGCCGCCCTTGATGATGGTCTTGTTCCTGATCTTGCAGAGTCTGGTCTTGGCAGCCTCAGCATCGATCTCGACTGAGACCTGGTGGCCGCGCTTGTCTATCAGGATCCGGTAGTGTTTGTCCATCTTCGGGATGGAGATGATATCAAAGATACCAAGCCCGATCTTGGGGTCATTCACCGGTTTACCGTTGACGATGACATCGCGCCGGTGGAGGATCCGCTTGACCTCCCTCATGTTCCTGGCCAGACCCATTGTGTCTCTGAGCCAGACACCGAGTGGCATGGCAGTCGCACTGTGTGGCCCTGGGCAGGTCCTGGTGACGAAGGTGTTCTCCTTCTTGGCGATCTGCCAGGCCATCGGCGCGGTTAATCTCTTCAGATGTGACATTTACTTCCTCTCCTCCAGTTTTGCAACCCGGCGGGGGTCGTCTGTCTTGAATTTGGTGATCACGACATTGGAGGGATTCACCGGACGCGGGACCTCAGTCCCGTCGGTCTTAGCCACCGTCACGCCGTGCACCTCTATCATGCCCTTCTTCGTGTCCACGTTATCGACGACGCCTTCATTCCCGGTGTGCTCCCCACGGAGCACCAGCACCGTATCGCCAGCGACGACACGGGCACGACGTCTCTTATATTCTTCACGGAGATCCCTGGATAAGGGCGCCGAAAGGAATCTGCTCCGCTGGTGTGTAGCCGCATTATAGCGTATCTTACGCTGTTTTCTGGGCTGTTTGCTTGCAATCCGTACCATGCACCACACCTCACACGATAATCGTCGCAGTGGACCCGATCTTCGGGAAACGCTCGGCAACCTCACGGGCCACCGGTCCCTTGATCTCAGTCCCCTTCGGCTCGCCGCGGTCGTCGACGATCACGGCAGCGTTGTCGTCAAAGCCGACCCGCAGTCCGTTCGGGCGGCGCATCTCTTTGCGTTGCCTGATAACGACTGCCTTCAGAAGTTTGCGCCGCATGTCGGGCGTACCCTTCTTGACCGAGACCGTCGCCATATCGCCAAGACCCAGTTTCGGCTGACGCCTCCGGACACCATGGTATCCGACCACTGAGACAATCTCAACGACCCTGGCGCCGGTGTTGTCTGCACAGACAAGCTTGGTACCGGTGTTGATCGCCCTTGGGATCTTGGACATCCTTGCTTTCATCTCAGATCACCTCGACCACAACGAAGTTGGTCGTCTTGGAAAGGGGCCGACACTCGGCGATCCTGACCATGTCACCAACTTTCACGTCGAAGCATTCCGGGAGGTGGGCGTGGTACCTGGAGGTGCGCTTTTCGTACCTCTTGTATTTCCGCACATAATGGAGGAAATCCCGTCCGATTACCACCGTTCCATTCATGCGGTCGCTCACGACCTTGCCGGTGATCACCTGGCCGTGCACCGGCAGGGTGCCGTGAAACGGACAGTTCACGTCGCTGCACTCCCTCTCAGGAAGTGGGACGTTTAACCCAATATCTCTCGCCATTCTCTATCCTCTATCTGGTTTTGCGCATGCTGATCCGTTTTTCAGGTCGTGCCACAAGGGCAGACCCTTCGACTTCGGCGCATACCCCATCAGGGAGGGTGAAGAGAAAGACCGTGCCTTTCTTCTCCACCTTCTTCTCTCCCACAGGGGTGAGGACCGCCAGCATATTGCGAGTCTCATCTACAATCCGGCCAGACAGCCCGACATATGCCGGGTTCCTGGCCTTCACCACAGAGACTGCAAGCCCGGTCAACTCGTGCCGAAGGAGGGTCTGCGGTGTGATCATGCCTGTTTACCGGCCCTCCGTGCGTTCTGCTCGGTCTGGATGCGGGCGATGGTCCTCCTGACTTCCCGGATATGTCCTGGGTTCTCAGGAGCGCCGCCTGCACTGACCTTGCCGCGAGCCTGCATCAAGTCGAGTTTCAGTTTCTCAAGCTGTTCGCCAAGTTCTACATCAGAGAGCTGGCGGACCTCATGTGCCCTGAATATAGCCATTTACTGTTCCTCCTCGACGAATTCCGCAGATTCTGGAACTTCTTCCTCGAACTCCTCAAGCTCGGCATCGACGTCCTCGCCGATGTCCTCGACGACCTCGGGCTCTTCAGTTTCAGCGACCTCAGCCACTGGCTTAGGCTCAAGGATCTCAAATTCGTCAGGGAGTTTGGCGTCGCCAGGGATGATCATGACCTGGACCCCGATGGTGCCCAGTTTCTTGACCGCCACGGCAAAACCTTTCTCGACGATCGCCTCGCTCGGCTCACCGGCGTGCTTGACATGGCCCTCGATAAACTTCTGGACCCTTGACCTGGCGCCGGTCACCTTACCGGAAAGAACGATCTCGCACCCGAGCGCACCTGACTCCATGACACGCCGGATCGTGCTCGAGCCAGCCTTCCTGAAGTACCAACCACGCTCAAGAGCAGTGGCAAGACGCTCGGCCATGATCTGAGCATTAGTATTCGGGTTCTCGACCTGCTGTACCTCGACCTGCAGAGATTCAAGGTCAAAGGTGTTTGCAAGATCCTGAGTCAACTGCCGCACGACCTTGCCGCCTTTCCCGATAACGATCCCCGGCTTTTCTGCGAAGACCGTGATCTGCGTACCAAGCGGAGTGCGGACAATGTCCATCCCACCGTAGCCGGCACGCTTGAGTTCACGGTTGAGGAACTGCTCGATGCGTGCCCTGGTGACACCGTCACCTACAAACTTACGCTCTATTGCCATTGTTCACTCAACCTCCTTCACGATCAATTCGACATTTACGCTCTCACGCATCTTTGGCGTCGCTCTGCCCATCGCACGCGGGAAGATCGCACGCATCGCACGGCCACGGTTGGCGGACATGTGGACGATGACGAGTTTCTCGGGATCAAGCCCGGCATACTCGGCGTTCTTCTTCGCCTGGTTGATGAGTTTGATGAACTCGCCAGAAGCCTTGACTGGGTAACGACCTGCGTCCCAGCCAGAGAGCCCCTTCTTGTGCGCCACATCCATGTTGAAGCGCCTGAATGGGATCGCCTTCTTCTTCGCGACGACTGCCTCCAGGTACTCGATGGCCACGTCGGCCTTCATGCCCTTGATAAATTTGGCAATCTCGATGGAGTGCTTCGGGGAGATTGACAGTTCGTTCGCCTTTGCGCGAGCGACGTTCTCTCCCTCGACCTGCATTGAATATCCAGTCCGTGCCATTGCCATCACTTCAGGGGTACGTACTTGGAGGATCTGGTCGCACCGATACCGGCGGTACCGTGGTTGACTCTCCTTCTTGTCAGAGCAAATTCGCCCAGATAGTGGAAGACAGCCTCAGGCTGGATCTCGACGCTGACAAACTCCTTGCCATTGTGGATCTCGATCGTCTTCCCGACCATCTCAGGCATGATGACCATGTCACGCAGATGAGTGCGGATGTGGTCTTCCCCTTTCTTCACGTTGGCGATGAGGGTCTCCTCATCCCTCGAGAGCCCACGGTTGAATTTGCGGCGTGCTCTGGCCGGCATCAGGGGGATCAGTTCACCCGTTCCCATCTGCTGGAGATCCTCAATTGAGTAGCCGCGATATTTAAACGCCTCACGTCGCCTTGGAAGCCTTTTTTGTGTTTTCTTTGCCATTCAATCCCCTCACTTCTTCCATTTCCCAGTTCTGCGAGCAGCGATATGCCCAACCTTGCGGCCTGGAGAGGTGCCGCGGGAGACGGTCTTCGGCCTGCCCGGGTGCTGGTGGCCACCGCCACCGAACGGGTGGTCGATGACGTTCATCTTCACACCCGACGACCTGGGCCACTTCTGGGCCTGCGATTTCATCTTGTAATACTTGTTCCCGGCCTTGGCGAAGGGTTTTTCACTGCGTCCGCCGCCAGCCACAATCCCGATCGTGGCCATGCACAGTTCGTGGAACCACTTCTGCTTGCCGCTGGGCATCTGGACCGCAACCTTGCCGGTAGTCTTGCCGACGACCATAGCCTGGACACCGCCTGAGCGGACAAACTTGCCACCGTCATTCGGCTTTGACTCGATATTGCAGATATATGCGCCGACCGGAATTTCACGCAGGGGGAGGGTGTTGCCGTTCTGAACACCAGCCTCCGGTCCCCATGCAACCTCGTCGCCGACACCCATACCTTCAGTAACAAGAGCGTAGACCTTCTTCCCGTCCTCAAGAGCAACACGGGCGATCGGGGCATGCCTCGCAGGGTCATGCTCAATATCGATGATCTCACCCTTTACCGTCTCGGTGTTCGGGCAGGCATGTTTGAGGTCGGCCTTGTACTTGTGGGATGGCGCCCGGTAGGTCGGGCCACCCCGGCCGCGGTTCTGCTGAATAATTCTATGTCCCATCTCCACACCACCTTACATGACACCAAGCCTGCTGAGGATCTCCTCAGCGGCGTTCTCGTTCTCGAAGTTGATGATGGCCTTCTTCTGACCCTTCATTGTCATCATAGTTCTGACAGACTTGACCGGCTGCTCAAAGGCCTTCTCGACCTCGCGCATGATCTGGTCTTTGGAAGCGGCCCGTTCAACGAGAACCTGGATCTTATTCTCGTTCTCGAGCATCATCATCGCTTTTTCCGTAACATACGGATGCTTGAGCACCATTCACTCCACCTCTTCCATCAGTTTGAGTGCGCTCTCAGACCAGACAGTCAGCCTGCCTGCCTGAGTGCCAGGTGCAAGGAGCTCGACATCGAGGTCATAGACCGAGACTGCATCGACGCCAGCAAGGTTGGAAGCCGCACGGAGCGGTTCGGCACCAGTGACGATCAGCACGCTCTTGCGCTGTTTGTACCGACGCCCACGCATCTTGCCCCGTCCTGCACGGACCTTCTTGCTCTCCTTTGCCCGTTCGACATCGGCATAGAGCCCAAGGGTCTGAAGGGCGTTGATGATATCAGAGGTCTTCTGAAGCGCCTCGAAGGATTCGTCGACGACAAACGGGACGTCACCCTCAAAACGGTGACCACGGGCGGCGACGAGTTCCGGCACCATGGTGGCAGCGACTGCGGAACGCAGGGCCAGCCATCTCTCCTGTTTGTTGATCTTTCTCTTGAGCACCTTTGCAGCCTTTGGCGGGTGAGCTGCACGCCCTCCCTTGGCCTGCGGGATCTTGGCGGCTCTTGAGCCGTTCTTGATCCTGGGCAGCTGTGCAACGCCGCGTCCTGAACCCCAGCTCTCGGCTGAACTCCTGATCCCAGCGAAGGGGTCGGTACCATGGGGCTGGAGCCTTATGCTCTGGGCAGCCAGTACTGCCTTCTTGATCAAGTCGGGCCGGTAGAGTTCGTCAAAGACGGCCGGGAGTTCTATCTCACGGACGACTGACCCGTCGGTTGATCTGACATTTGCTTTCATCCGTTATTCACCCCTGCTTGCTCTCCAGGCTGACATAGTTCACGGCCGGGGCCCTCACTTCGTGCTCACCCTGCCTGATTGCCGGGCGGATGCGCACAAGACGCTTGACCGGGCCGGGGACTGAGCCTTTGACCATAATATATGAGTTTTTGACCAGTCCGTAGTGGAGAAATCCACCCTTGGGTATGATTTCAGCACCGTCGGTGCTGGCCTTGAGGATCCGCTTGTTAAACTCGGTCCTCTGCTGGTACCCCATCTGGCCCATCTGCGGAACCTGCCACCTGACGTGGTGAGGATGCCATGGACCAAGGTTACCGATGTGACGCTTCTTGCCGCCACGGGAGTGCTTCCCCTTTCTGACCTGGATACCCCAGCGCTTGACCGGGCCTTCTGTGCCTTTCCCCTTGGTAATCGCGGTGACGTCGACGTACTGCCCTTCTGAGATCAGAGTGAGCGGGTCGACCTCGGTGCCGAGGAGGGAGGTCGCAAGGTTGAGGCGATCTTCTATGGAGCCGCCGTCGATCCTGGTCTCCATCAGTTCGGGCACCTTCTTGGGGACACCAGAGAGTGCCACCGGTTGGGTGTACATCAGGGCAAAGATATCAGTGACTTTCCCTGCTGCAACGGCCTCCTGGATGGCCTTAAGGGCGGCATCGCGGTCGTGTTTTTTCGGCAGCGTGACCCTCTTTGCGAGGCCAGCGTCAAGGTCTTCAGCCCAGACCTCAGTCAGCGGGTGTTTTCCATAAGAGTCGGTTACGTAGGCGCGCACAGCCGCAACCTTCATGACCGGGACTTCGATGATGGTGACTGGCACCATGATCTCGCGCCCCTCAGTCGGGCTGTTCTTGTGGTCGTCAACGCCGACGACGTGCGTCATACCAACCTTATACCCTGCAATTGCCTGCAGCATGGGTTCTCCTTCGTGCCTGGGCCAGGACTGGTACTTCGGTACCTGGCTCTTTGCCCGCTTACGCGGACTGAAGGCAAGGGAACCCCTGCGCGGTCTGTGTATGTTCGGCATGTTCTAATCAATCCTCTGCGTTTGGTTCTCTCCGAGCTTGCAACTCTGTCGCATATCCGCACTTCTCTTTGAAGTGCAGGTATGCCAGATTCCCGCCGGGATTGCACAAACATCGCGAACCGGATCCCCACCAATCCAGTTTCCCCTGAGGGAAAACGGACGATCGGGCGCGCTCTCCGCACAACAGGATCTTCTCCTGCTGCGGTGGTGTCGGGAGCGATGTGCCTTGGTGTGGTCTCCAATGTCTAGAGTCCATTCCGGTGTGCTCCGGAATTACCTCGTCTCGCGAAGAGATCCTGATCGTGTGCACGCCGGGTCGAAACCCGGACCGGGCTCGTCTGCACTGACGGAGGCCCATATGCAGTGATCAGATCCAGCGTCTGTCAGCTCCTTGGGACTGGGATGAGTCCTTCTCGGTCACGCCCCTACCGGGGCAACCGGGGCACTGTAGTCTGACCCAGATTGGGATGCAGGACTGTTTACTATCCGGCAAACGGTTACAGAATGGCCATTTCTACCACCATATGGCCATTGTTCTGTGTCCGGTTGCACTGGATACCATCGTCTCCGGTTCTGTAATTATTCAACAATTTTGAATATAAAGGTTTGTGACCTCCATGAGATCGATATACTTCTGCATTGACAGGAGTCAGGCACCCATGAAAGGAGAGGGAAGAGGAGAGAGGAAGGATCGTTCGGCTCCGTAATAGTCCTCTTGATGATTTTTTTCTAGCAAGGGGCGTGCCGCTCAAAGACCTAACAGTCTTCTTGATTTCTTCCAGTCGTCCCCCAGACCCCCCGCAACAGATTGGTCGTGGACTTTAGATCTCTCTTCAGGTCCATCGATTGTGCCTCTCAGCCCACTCTTCATCCCAGGGATCCGGTAGAAATAAACGTGGGCGAGTTCGAGAAGATCTTTGATCTTCGCTGTGCGACCGTAGGGAGCATGAGAATCACATAGTGTTTCGATGAGCCCTCGGCAAGAAGAAATAGGAGGTAGGGGAGTCACGCTCGTGCCTGGGGGAGGGGGAGATCCCTACAGAGATAAGCATTCAGCTGAAAAAGAGATCACCTTCCTGGTTGATGTATACTTCAACATCTTCCCTGACATAACGCGCCCTGAACTTGCCAGGATTGGATTCCTGCACACGGTTGACGAGTTCGATGGTATTATACTTCACTTTAATACCGAGTTTTTCTGCTTCCAGAAAGATCGCGGAGGCTGCTTCAATAAGATCTGTCCCGGCTTTGACGGTACAGAGATGGTCTGAGTCAAGAGTATACAGAAACTCAAGCGTATCTCTTGCCCGATCAATATTTTCATATGCCGCCTTCTCGACGGTGCAGACGTTCGCCTTGGAGGTCTGGATGATGTCGGCGACCTGTTGCTGAGTGAGCCCCATCTTCCGGTACCGTAATACTTCTTTCTGTCTATCGGTGAGAAGCCCCTGTTTCATTAGAGTATAAATTTAACCTCATGTATAATAAACACTGTTCTTTAACCCTGTCATAACGCGAAGAAGATGGGGGATTCACAATCTTTATATGAGAACTTGCCAATAGTTAGTTTGTTCTCAAATTTGAGAGGTGTATAGATGGTAGTTAAAGTAGGAATTGCCAAACTGGGTAACATTGCCAGTGGCGTAATGGCAGAGCTCCTCCTTGACGAGCGTGCGGACCGTGAAGACATGCAGACGTTTATGGCGACGAGCGGTACCAAGCTCCAGCCAGAGGACATCGACCGTGTTGTCAGCACCATGAAGGAATGGGTGCCAGACTTCTGTATTGTCGTCTCCCCGAACGGTATCCTCCCCGGACCGACCGGCGCTCGTGAGCAGCTCGCTGAGGCTGGCATCCCGTGTATCGTCATTACCGACGACATCACCGGGAAGAAGGACAAATTCGCGGAGTTGAAGGAAAGCCAGTTCGGCTACATCATCATGAAGGCCGACTCGATGATCGGAGCTCGCCGTGAGTTCCTCGACCCCATCGAGATGGCTGACTTCAACGGCAACCTGATCAAGGTGCTTGCCCTGACTGGTGCCTTCCGCAAGCTCCAGCTCGAGCTCGACAAGGTCATCGACCAGGTTAAGGAAGGGAAGAAGGGGGCAGACCTCGTGCTTCCGAAGATCGTCATGAACTCCGACAAGGCAGTCGCTGGCGAGTTCTCCAACCCCTACGCACTCGCAAAGGCCCGTGCGGCCTACGAGATCGCGCAGGCGGTCGCAGGGGTCAATGTCAAGGGTTGCTTCATGACCAAGGGCTTTGAGAACTACGTCCCGATTGTGGCGTCCGCTCACGAGATGATGCGCCAGGCCGCATATCTCTGTGACGAGGCCCGTGAGATCGAGAAGGCCGGCGACGGCATCATCCGCAAGCCCCACAAGAAGGATGGCGTCATCGTCTCCAAGACGGCACTCATCTCCAAGCCTGAGTAAAAAAAATATCATTCTTCTTTTTTCCGATTCTGTTCGGTCCATTGCGATACGGGAACAGAAGTCTTTGAGGGAGGATATGTGAGCCCATGTGACTGCTCCCCCGACTGAAGTCAGGGGCATCCTGGGATGTTACCCCCGAGATTGCGTCCCAATCTCATAATATCAGTCGCCGCGTTCTGGTCGCGATCTATCACCAACCCACAATGTGAGCAGGAGTGGACTCAGTCAGAAAGCGTCTTTGCGACGATCATCCCACATCTGGAGCACTGCTGCGATGTATTCCTGGGGTCTACCAGAACGACACGTGAGCCAGCTTCCTCCGCTTTGCTCTCAGTGATCGAGATAAATATATTCCAGGCAACATCTGCAATACTTTTTGTCAGATGATGGTTCTTTTCGACTCTGTAGAAATCTTCTTGATGAATCTCTCTGTCGGGGTGCTTGCCGCTCCCCGGTCCCCCCGCACCATGATAGGTCGTGGACGACAATCCCTCTTCATAGATTTCGAATATGCCTTCCCGACCCTATCTTCTTCATCCTGGGGGTCCGGGCGGCACTCGCCCCCGGCACCGATGTTTGGGAAGGCAGGATGATCAGATGTACCGCCCTCATCACAGAATCTTCACCGCCGTCTCGCGCCGGGGGGTCACCCCCCGGAACCCCCCCACGACAAAAAGAGGCGGGGGCGGCGAGTGAACACGGTCCTCACCTGCTCTTCAGTCTTGAAAAAGAGAGATCACGTGACAAGAAATTTTCATCCCGTATGCGTGAGCCGGGAGTTCATGCCAGATTCTACAGAGCCAAATTATCTATGAACATCTCCCAAAATTTTTCTACAAAGCCTATTCCCTGTCAGAGAAATTTTCAACTTCCCGTGCACGGAGAATCAAATGTTTTCAGTTCTGTAGAATCCCCCATAGATCTGTGGACCTGAAGAGGGAGTTGCTGTCCTCGACACTTTCGTGATGCAGGAAAACCAGAAGACGGCACGCACCCCAACACAGAGAGTCATCCAGAGGAAATTCTACAAAGTCCAAACCCCCTCATCTCCCATGATCCATCTCTCTGAAGACCGCCCCCAGGTGCTCTGGCAGGGTCATGACGACAGGTTCGAGGTGGAGGCGTTCCATAAAGGCCGAGTCGGTCCTTGCAGAGGAGTTGGGGTTGATCCGTGCAATGAGGGAGCAGAAGGCAGAATAATATTCGGCATCTTCAGGCCGCCCAAAATAGACTGCCATATTAAAAGCCCGCGTCCCCAGGGTGCGGTAGCACTCGATGACACGGAGGACGCCCCTGGCCAGGGCAGGGATGGAAGGCCCAAGGTCGGCAAGGGTGGTGACCGGCAGCACCCCCCGCACCTCGCATTCACCAAGTGGGACCGCGTTTGCAAACCAAACTATCCCCTCATCTTCAAAGAGGAAACGATCAGAGGTAGACTCGTGCTCGGCGAGGCCAGTCCAATATGACCGGCCATGCTCTTGATAATATTGCCTGCTCTCCTTGATGTACCTCCCCTGGAGGTTCGTGGGTTTGGGATCAGCGATCCCCTGGAAGTGGGGGTGAGCGATACTTGCCCCGGCAGAAGAGAGGAAGTTCCAGTTTATCGAGGCATAACCTCCGCGCCTGGAGAGAGCTTCAGAGATACCCAAGAAGGCATCTTCAAGGTGTCTCGGGGAGAAATGGTCGACAATGTGGGCCCTGGTGATCACAGTCACCACATGCCAGGAGGCAAACGGATAGAGGTTCGGGAAGGTCACGCTCTCGCCGTACCTGATCCTATGACCGTCTGAGAAGGTGGGAGTCTCGTGTTCAACCCGACCAGGACAGAAGGGGCACTCTTCGTCCGGAGGCGGGAGATAGGTGGGGGTAATCTCTCGAGTAACTCTTTCTGGCGAGAGTCTGGCAGTGAGGCCGGTCAGATATTCTCGACGGATCTGGACACGGCCAACTGCATATTCTTCAACCGAAAACATGCCTTCACGTCCTTTGTGGGGCACCAGAAAAGATAAATCCACCCAAAAGACCCCATGGGAGGTTCTGAAACATGGAGGGCGGGGAATCCCTCCATAAAATTTTATGTAGAAACGCCAACGAAACGATTGTTTCAGACGATTCTTTGATACTAAACCCTATTATTCAGGGTTTAGACAACGTACTTGCCAAGCAGACGGATCGAGTTGACCATGTCGGGGCCAAGTGGGGACCCGAAGATGATCTGCGTAACACCTGCAGCCCTGAGGTCTTCACACTTCTGGACGACCATGTCTGGGGTGCCTGCAATGGTGAAGGCGTCGATCTCGGCGTCAGTGACGAGGCCACCGACGGCCTTGAAGTCAAAGCGGTCAAGTGCCTCTTTGATCTTGGCAACGTTCTTCTGGTCGAGACCGTGGCGGTCAAGGAGTGCGGGCGGGGAGCCTGCAGCGATGAACGCAGCAACGATCTTCGCGGCGTTGCGGGCCTTCTTCTCATCTCTGTCGATGGACATTGCGGTGTATGCACCGACATCGTGCTTCTTGCGGCCTGCGGCCTCCTGGGCCTTCTTGATGATCGGGATAGCGACCTCGAAGTCCTTGGGGTTGGAGGCGTTGATGAGTGAACCGTCACCCATGGTACCGGCAAGCTCGAGCATCTTGGGGCCCTGGGCACCGATGTACACCGGGATACCCTTCTTCTTTTTTGGGAGCTCGACGCCGGTGAGCTTGGCACCGTCATAGTCGAAGAACTCCATATCACCGGTCTTCTTGACCTCTTCACCAGCACAGAGTGCACGGATCTGGGTGACACCTTCTCTCAGGCGAGAGACAGGCTTCTTCCCCTCGATTGCGATCTTCGGGAGGGTCGAAAGGTCACCGGGGCCAATACCGAGGACGGCACGCCCGTCAGAGATCTCGTTCAGGGTGCACATGAACGACGCAATGGACGCCGGGGTATCGGTGAAGGTGTTCATGATACCCGGACCCATCTTGATCGTATCGGTGTTCATTGCGATAGCTGCAAGAGTCGGGTAGCAGTGGCGGTTGTTATAGTGGTTGGTGATCCACGCGTAGTCGATGTCCTTCGACTCCGCGAGCTTCACGTACTTGACAACCTGCTTTACGCTGATGTTGCCTGGCACAAATTCAATTCCATAACTCAAGGCATTTCACCTCAGAGAGAGTAGTTATCGCACAAAGATAAAAGTATTGTCATTCACCCAAGAATGCCGGAGATAAAAATGCATACGGATTCTTCATAGAAAAAAAAGAGATTGAAATTAACCCATGAGACAGAGCTATCCGATCTGCCCAAGATACCCAAAAGGAGAAGTATTTATGATCACCTACCCAAATACCCACAATATGTTTACTGCCCGGATGGTGACAGGGCCGCAACCATACAGGGCGGAGCGGGTTTAGATGCGAGTTCTGGCAATCGGTCTTGGAGGGGCGGGCAACAGGATAGTCAACCGACTTTATGACCATGACAGGCGCAGCAAGGTCTTCTGTATGAGCGCCCTTGCCATCGATCTTGACGCAAACACGCTTCTCCAGCTCGATACCCTGCCCACTGAGTCACAGGTCTTCTTCCCCCCGATTGACCCGGCCAACCCCTATGACGTCGAGAGAAACATCGATATCGAGGAGGTGATGACCAGGATCCAGCGGGTCGATACGGTGGAGATCGACGCGGTCATGATCTTTGCAGGTCTTGGCGGGACGCTGGCCGACCTGATCCCTCTTCTCATGCCCCAGATGCGAGAGACCTTCCTTGAGCCGATCTATGCGGTGGTCACGCTCCCACGTATCGAGGAGGGAAAGAAACGATCGGCAAAGGCGGCGGACGACCTTGAAATGATCCAGGAACTCTTTGATGCCACGATCGTCTTCGACAATGAGACATGGTACCAGAAGATCAGGTCGTCAGATGCCAGGGCGATCACTGACCCCTTTGGTGCCATCTCCTACACCCGGAACCCTCGTCTCGTAAATTCACTCCTCAACGAACAGATTGCAAGGCGTATCGGCCTTCTTCTCAGAGCGGGAGAGTTCAACAACGAGGGGCTTGAAGTTGGGGAGTTAGTCCTTGATGCAGGCGAGGTGCTCAATACCCTCACAGGAATGGGAACAGTCGCGGTCGGGTATGCGGTTGAGCGTCTCCACACAAGCCCGCTGGATGTCCTCAGTTTCTGGAAGACAGCCAGGCAGTACATGGAAGGGTCGCATAAGAGGGCGGCACGGATCGTTAAACTTGCAAAGGGAGCGATCTATGAGGAGATCTCGGTGCCTTGCGATCTCACCAGTGCCCAGAAGGCCCTAGTCCTGGTGGCAGGGCCGAGCCAGGAGTTGAGTCTTAAGGGTTTTGTGACGGTAAGAAAGTGGGTCGACCGGAGTATCGCGGGTCTGGAGATGCGGTCTGGCGATTACCCTGTGAAGAATACCAAGTTCGTGGGGATCATCATCGTCCTCTCTGGCGTGCAGAATGTGCCGAGGATCGAGGAGCTGAAGGTACTGCGTGATGAGTACAGACGGGAACTCGAGATCGAGGCGATGAACGCGGAAGCAGAGGCTCTGGTCTCCGCAGATGAACTTGATGTAGAGAGCCAGTACTGGGCGTCAAGGGATCCACTTGCTCCTTCCATAGATGAATTGTCACCTGGAGATCGATATCCTATGCCAGAACAGTATGATATTCCGGAGAGACATGATGAGATCCTTGACCTTGGTGGAGGGGGAAAGGCAAAGAAACACAGAGAAGACGACGAGGTACTCAAGATCAGTCTCTCTAGTGATCATCTCAAGCAGACAGACGACAACGACGGACCTGTCATGGTTCCTGGAGTCGGGAAGCAGGCGCCCCGCGACATCACCAGGATGACGGCGATCGACCTCCCCCAGGCCCCAAAGGACTCGGCCCTTGGAGCGAGTGCAAGTCATACGTTCCTGAAAAAACCAAAAGAGGTCGACTTCAAGGGAATCAAGATCGACGCGGTCCCGATGGCGAAGGACGAGGTGCTCACCGGTGAGCACATCCATCTCAAGGATACTGTCAAGCCGGCAAACGACAATGTCTTCACTGGGGAACGTGTCAGTCTCAAGGATGTTGTAAAAAAGGCGAAAGACGATATTCTTGACGGGAAGAAGGTCAAGATCTCTGACGGGTTTATGCCTGTCGACTCGGTCCTGCGCGGCAGAAAAATATCTCCTAAAGTGACCCCAAAGGAGATCGTACCTGGCAAGGGGAAGATCTCGGTCGTTGC
>JAQVHG010000156.1 GCA_028696365.1 Methanofollis sp. | reverse complement strand
GAGGGACCAGTTCCTGGAGTGGACCAAGAGCATCTGGACCTTCCCAACGATCTCGGCAAAGAAGGTGGGCCACCCGGCACCCTTCCCGGTCGAGCTCCCGTTCCGCTGCATCCAACTCTATACGTTCAAGGGAGACGTCGTCCTCGATCCGTTTGCGGGGGCGGGGAGCACGGGGATCGCAGCCTATCAGGCTGACCGGCATTTTGTCTGCGTGGACTCGGACGAGGGGTATGTGGGACGCGCGAAGGAGCGGTTGCGGGCCGAGGGATGGAGTGGCTGAGGCGTTCGAGACTCCGCGTGGTCTTGGCCCCCGCAGCGCACCTCTCGATCAGGAGGAGGAGATCTCTGGTGGAGACAGATCTGATAAAGAATGAATTTAGAAAACTCACTATTATGAGTCTGTGAGGCAAACGCAGACACCATAAAAGTTTAAATACAACGTGAGCGGCTCTCAATACCACAGTGGTTTTAATACTCCAGACCAATGGGATGTATGGAATTTACCACTGGCATCTACGAGCAACTCATCAATGAATATTTTATATCAGAGATTGAATCGCTCAATAAAGAAGGAAAATCTGCATATAAAGATGCCATTACCCATTATGATCCTCAGGCAATTCTCTCACGATATCTTCATCAGATCATATTGAAAGCCCTTCACACTGCAGACGAAAGATCCATTCCTGTTGATCAACAAGTTGTAGTGTGCAACGAGATAATCCATCACCTCGCCTGCGCGACAAAAGATCCTACACTTGAAAAATGTAAAATTACCAGGGAAGCGGAGATTCTTTTTGCGATTATTGAGAATGAACATCGGATTGCAAAAAAAGATATCAAAAAACTTCGTCCTATTACTTCAATTGCACATAGTAGTTTATTCACGGGTTCTTCACATGAACCCAGTTTAGTGGATGAGTGGAAGCGAGAGATCAAATCAGCAGATCGGATCGATCTTCTGATCTCATTTATCAAATGGAGTGGGATCCGCCTTATTATCGACGACTTAAGGGAATTTGTGAGAAGAGGAGAGTTACGAATAATTACAACATCATATACAGGTGCAACAGATCTCAAAGCAATTGACGTTCTATCCAAACTCCCCAATACAACCATAAAAATCTCATATGACACCGATAGAACGCGGTTGCACGCAAAAACCTATACATTCCATAGAAAAAATGGTTTTTCAACGTCCTATATTGGATCATCGAACCTTTCAAATCCTGCAATCACAAGCGGTCTGGAATGGAATGTTAAAGTCACAGAGCAGGATTCATGTGATATCATCAGAAAGATCGATGCAACATTTGAATCATATTGGAATGATCCCGAATTTATCAGATATAGATCTAATGAAAAAGAACAATTACGCCGTGCTCTTTCTAAAGAGAAGCCTAAAGATACTGAAATTATCCCAGTCTTTGATATTAAACCCTATTATTATCAGAAAGAGATCCTCGATACGTTGAAAGCAGAACGATCACTCCATGGTAACAATCGAAATCTGATCGTTGCGGCGACAGGAACGGGGAAAACCATCATTTCTGCATTTGACTATAAGGATCTCGTCTCAACGTTGGGAAGATATCCTCGGCTTCTCTTTGTCGTCCATAGAGAGGAGATACTCAAACAGAGTCTCTACGTATTCAGGGGCATCCTGAAAGATCCAAACTTTGGAGACCTCATGGTTGGTGGGAACGAACCCTCTCAACTGGACTATGTATTCACTTCAATTCAAAGTTTCAACAGTAAAAATTTGTCCGAAGTCACCGCTCCAGACTATTATGATATGATTATTGTTGATGAGTTTCATCACGCTGCTGCACCTTCGTATCAGAAATTGCTGACATACTACACTCCAAAGATCCTTCTTGGTCTTACGGCAACACCAGAACGTATGGATGGCCTTGATATCCTTCAATACTTTCATGGAAAAATAACTGCTGAGATTCGGTTGCCTGAAGCGATCAACCGTAAGTTGCTTGCTCCATTCCATTACTTTGGTGTTACCGATGTTGTTGATCTCGATGAGGTCCCATGGAAACGAGGAAGATATGATCCTACAGAACTCTCGAAACTACTCACCGGAAATCGAGAACGAGTGGAACAGATCATAAAGGCGGTACAAAATTACACCACCGACATTCATGAAATAATCGGACTTGGATTCTGCGTCTCTATTGAGCATGCTGAGTTCATGGCAGCATTGTTTACTGAAGCAGGGATACCATCAGAATGTCTGCATAACAAGATCTCAAGAGAGGAGCGTTTCTCTATCCAGAAAAAATTGGTATCTCGTCAAATTCATTTCATCTTTGTCGTTGATCTCTATAATGAAGGGATAGATATTCCTGAGGTGAACACGATTCTCTTTTTGCGTCCTACTGAGAGTCTCACGGTTTTTCTCCAACAACTTGGACGGGGACTTCGCCTCTCCGATGGGAAAGAGTGCTTGACTGTCCTTGATTTTGTTGGGAGACAGAATAAAAACTATCAATTCGGGAAGAATCTTTCAGCACTCTTGTCTTCAGGGGGGAGGTCACTGTATGAACAGGTTTCTACCGATTCCTATGATCTCCCAAAGGGTTGCCATATCCATCTTGAGAAAGTCGCCCAGAAGAATGTGCTTGAAAACATAAAGGCAAACCTCACAAACCGATCCTTCCTCCTTGAAAAAATTCGATCGTTTCAGGAGGAAACTGGCAAGGAATTGAATTTCAAAGATTTCATGTATCGCTACTCGTTAAGGCCGATCGAAATTTATCGGAAGGGAACATTTTCATCTTTGGCTGCAGAGGCAGGAGTGTATCCCAGTCTCTATGCAGAGGACACGCTCTTCACCCGAAGAACTGCATTCAGGCTGGCATCAATTGATTCACCAAAAGAAATTCAGTTCATCAGGTCGTTGTTGTCAGATCCTGATCAATACACCCTGGGCACTCTCTCGAAAACTGAGAGAAGTATGCTCACTCTCTTCTATTATTCATTGAATGAGGAGCCTCTCCCGTCTGGGTCGATAGACATCTATGATGTATTCTCAGATCTTTTTGAGAAGGAGAAGATAAGGAACGAAATCTGTGACCTGTTGGCATATAATGCTGAAAATCTTACGTTTCTACCGAAAGATGTAGACATTGGTTTTGAGAGCCCTCTTGAACTCCACTGTCGGTATACTCGGGATCAGATCTTTGCAGCGTTAGGTCACTATACCTTGACTGAAAAGCCTGCACAAGGTCGTCGGGAAGGGGTGTTGTATCTTCCTGACAAGAACGTCGATGTATTCTTGATCACGCTAAATAAGACCGAAGAACTCTACTCACCTACGACAATGTACAAAGATTATGCCGTGAATGAGCGTTTGTTCCACTGGCAGTCCCAGAGTACAACGTCTGAGGGCTCACAAACCGGTCAACGATACATTGAGCACGAACATCGAGGGATTCGTGTTCTTATTTTTGTTCGTGAATTCAGAAATGTCAAGAGTGTTACGCAACCCTATATGTTCCTCGGGACTGCTCGTTATATTTCACATGAAGGGAGTCGACCGATGAGTATTCTGTGGGAACTTGATCATGCTATGCCGTCCAGTGTCTTTATGAAAGCGAATACGATGTTGGTTGGGTAGGTGTGGGTTTTCAGTTGACCCAAAGCCCTATGAAAACACCCATCCAAAAAAGATCCGTCACCGGAGACTCCTCACCTTTATGAAAGAGGTCACCCCAAAAGTATCCGCGGCTTGAACCATCCCCTTGATCAAAATCATTTATTGACTCGGAAAAATTGCTTTTCTGGAGTGCAAATGCTGGGGGGCTGGCCGCCCCCCAGTCCCCCCGCGTCAGGATAGGAGTGGGGACGGCAATCACCTCTTCAGGTTCATCGATAGTGACTTCTCAGCCCAATCTTCATCCCCATCAAAAGAAGATTCACCCTAAGTTTGCCACTTCACTCATATTTTTCAGAATGTGGCGGAATAGAATTTGACAGTTCCAAGTATTTGGAAAAATATCTCCCAAAATCTCCTCATTTCGGCCTTATATTTCAGATGAAACTGGCATTCTGATAATAAAACATGCATTTTAAGCACAAATTTAACTCAACTGTCAAATTCTATTCCAACTATTTTGGATATTTTTGGGGCATGAAGCATCTCCAGAAGCCAAATGGCAAACTTGGGATTCAGAGAGGGATTGATGGCCAGAAAGTTTTACTCACAGGTCAAAGAGATCGAAATCACACTCCATAACATCATCAAGGCCATTCAAAATAGGAACATCGTTGTTCTCATGAAGATTTTCTACACGGTACTGATATCAAATCAATAACTTTTACGATAGAATACAAGTATTCCGAACTCTTATTGAAGATGCCTGCTCCCCACGCATTTCCTAAACCCCCTAATCCTCCAATATCATATCCAACTGCCTGTACGCTCTTCAATTTTTCAATGGTTAATTCTATTTCAGACTCTTTTATTCCAAGTGATTCTATTCTGTCTGAAAGTTCATGAATTCTAAAAGCATGTCCCCCACCTACTAATTCATATAATTTAATAAAATTGTGAAGGTCGTCATCGTACATTATTTTTAGAGCACTGACCACGATTCTGTCATTATATTCGATTTGTTTTTTTTTTCTGAGAGGATACCCCCAGCATATGATCCAAGTATTGCGGAGCACTGTACAGACTGCGAGTGTAAACTTGCTTCAATGATCTCGGCAATGAATTTAATATTGCCAGTGTTTCCAAGAAATATTTCCAAATCCTCTGTACGAACAGTATTAGGGCAATCAGGGTTGTGAATAGTATCATATAACGTAAAAATAAAAGCTTCCATTTTATGCTTTTCGTAGAGACGATATATTGATTTCATCGCACCATAAATTTTTGAAACATCACCAATCTCATCGATCACTGATGACGTGCTTGTTACCAATTTTGATCTATTTTCTGCATCTGTAACAGTACAGATAAAATTGGTAATCAAACTGCGAATTTCTACAGAGTTTTCAAGCATATAGTATGTCTTCGTGTTTACACATATTAGATCTTATAATCAAGAAGAAAACGGGTTTGTAGAAACCTTGATCGCTTTCTTCCCAAAATGGGATGCGACAGAAGCGGAGCAGTCTGCCGCCCCTTTGACTATCTTCTTCCGTGGGGATCTGGAGGGTCTCCCCCCAGCGTGAGACTGTGGGTGAGAATCATTCAGGTGGAGCAGCACGCCTGATCATCACGCCTTCCCAGATCATACGCGCCGGGGGGGTGCCCCCGGACTCCCGGGACGAAGATTGGGTTGGGAAGGCAGAATCGATGAACATAAAGAGGGTGCTGCCGTTCCCACCCGGGATATCCAAGATCCATAACTGCTGAAGTATCTCTAATCGGACTTTTGGGTTTCTTCGCTATTTTAGATGGGTAATCCCAATCCAATTCTATCTTTCAGGTCAACCCCCAACGTGCTGATCTATTATACATTCACATGAAAAAGCGAAGTCCTGAAAAGGTCTCCACACCTTCGTGTCCTCTTGTGTGAGAGCATCCTGATCTA
>JAQVHG010000155.1 GCA_028696365.1 Methanofollis sp. | reverse complement strand
CCGGAGAGGGCGATGCCAATGAATGTGATAGTGTCGTCCAGTGTGCACTCCTCCACGGTGCAGTTCGTCGCGGATTCGATAGAGATCCCGGTTTCACCGCCGGAGACCGTGCACCCCCGTACCACGGCATCGCTGGCTCTGACCTCGATGGTCTTGGAACCCGCAGCCCCGTTGACGGTGAGGTCCTCGACCTTCGCACCGGCGGCGGTGATCGTGATCCCGCCGTTCACCGTCGCGCCCGCCTCGCCCCTGAGGGTGAGGGGCTTAGACACATAAACGGTCTCTGCATAGGTGCCCGGATGTATGAGGATGACGTCGCCTGCCGTCACCGAGGTGTTTGAGAGCGCCGCACCGATGGTGGTGAAGTTGCAGCCATCGCTTCCGACCGTCCACTCCGCTGCCGCCGCCGGCGGGGAGGCAAGGGCAAGGGCGAGCAGGAGTATGCCAAAGAAATGGACGAGTGCGGTACTGTTGATTTTCTCTGAAAATCGTCTGAAAAAGTGTTGGTCATTCGTGGGGGTTCCCTCCTGGAAATAGTAGATTAGAGATGAGTAATTATAAACTATATATTGAATATGAACATATCGATTTTTACGGTACAAAAAAACAAGCATTCATAAAACTCGCCCTTGAATTATTCATCCAATATGCGCCACCTCTCTTTTCTAACGAGATCCACAGATCCCCCATATCACGGTAGTGCTCCAGGCAATAACTGATGAGGTCATCCCAAAATTTTCATCGCGCACCCATGCCTTCGTCGCCTTCCCCCTTGCCCCCGCCGGGGGCGAGTGCCGCCCGGACCCCCGCGATGGCGATGGGGACGGGAAGATAGAGTTAAGATCATGAAGACGGGACGCAATCCTCCGCCAATCTTCATCGGCAGGGGGTTCGGGGGGCGGCACGCCCCTCGCCTGAGAGATTCATCAAGAGGATTTCTACAGAGCCGTTCAGTTCTATTCTTGAGCACTACTTCATTCACAAGCACCCCGTTCTTGCCCACTCTCCCATGCGCATGTCCCCATCCGCGGGTATCTTATCGGCCCGCACCCAACCCTACCGGCAATGAGTCGCACAGGCGCGGACGGCGGGGACGGTTTTTACCTCGACGGATGGGTGGAAAGAAACGGCCGACGTCTCTCAGAAAAGGAGGTGCGGACGGCCGTCAGCGCCGACCCCTTCGCCCCGGCTCACTTCGGCGGGGAGTTTTTCCTGAGGTACAGGGAGTGGACGGCGCGGGACCACTTCGGGATCAGGGACGGCCCCGCACCGGCTGGCACGCTCACCTGCGGCGGCGAGGTCGTCGGCACCGTCTGCCCGGCCCCCCCCCCCGACGACCTTGAGGCCGCGATCCTCACCGCCATCGAACTCAGGGCAACCGACAGGACCGCCGTCGCCCTCTCAGGTGGGGTGGACTCTGCGCTCGTCGCCGCACGCGCTGAGAGACCGGCCGTCGTCGTCGGGCTCGAAGACTCGCACGACCACCACCTGGCCCTCAGCCTCGCCGCGGCCTGCGGGATCGAGTGCGAGGCCGTGACCGTCACGATGCCCGAGGTCGAAGAGGCACTTCGTGAAGTCGCTGGTCTCCTCGGTGCCCCAAACCCGGTCGACGCCTCCATCGCCGCGACCGAGGTCTTCGTCGCGAGGTGGGCAGAGGACCAGGGGTACCCCCGGGTGCTCACCGGCCAGGGCGCCGACGAACTCTTCGGCGGGTATGCCCGCTACCTTGAAACCCCCAACCTCGCCGCAGCACTCGAACACGACCGCCTCGACCTTCCCCGTCAGGTGGCCAGGGACCGGGCGGTGGCCTCCTCTTATGGTACTGCATTCTCGCCCCCGTACCTTGACCTGCGCGTGGTGGCAGCGGCCCGCGCCCTCCCGGTCCCGTCCCTCATCAAGGGAAAGGTGCGAAAACTGCCCCTGAGAACCGTTGCAGAACGGCACATCCCCTACGAATTTGCGATGGCAGAGAAGAAGGCGATGCAGTACGGCAGCGGGATCTGGAAGACGATCCAGAAACTCGCCCGTCGCAATGGCCACCGCCGGGTCGGTGAATACCTGCAGGCACTGGATGGAGAGTGATCGCTGACTGAACAGGATCTCCACGAGGCCCTGCAGAGCCGGTCTTCGGGATGTGAAGATATCCCTAAACCTCCAGAGACTTGAACCAGAACGTTCCACCCAGAAATTTTGAATACAGCCCCTGGAGAATTCGGTATGAAGCGAGGTCTCGCCTCACATATATGGGATGAAAATTTCTCGTCGCTTGATCTTCCATATTAAGACAGAGGTCATCCCAAAACTCTCCGGCCCTCATCCTCATCGATTGATAGCGATGGATGAGTTGAGAGATCCTCACCTCTTTGTAGTGTAACCATACATCCATCGCCTTCCCACATCTTTGGCCAGGGGCGTTGCCCCCGGACCCCCCGGGAGCAAGATAGAGCAGGGAAGGCACAATCATAGAACATAATGAAGCAGATACTGTCCTCGACTCAATCGTGTGGCGGGGGGTCTGGGGGGCGGCAAGCCCTCCGGTCAAGGAGAGCGTTTTGAATTTCTGGAAGGAAGCACTTCAGTTCGAGGAGATCTTCACCCTTAGAGAGTTTTGGGATATGCTCACAGGAAAACCAGTGAGGGGCGAGTTCAATTTGCCGCTCCTACCTATCCTCATCGTGGGGGCACCGCGCCCCCGATGCGAGATTACAGTGAAGAGCATACGATGAGGGGCGATACCTCTGATCGGCGTGCCTTCCCCATCACTCGCGCCAGGGGCAAGTGCTGCCCGAACCCCCGGGATGGCGATGGGGACGGGAAGGCATATTCAAAATCTCTGAAGAGGGGGTCTGCCGTCCCCCACCCAATCCTAACGCAGGGGCCTGGGGAGACGACCGGAAGGAGTCAAGAAGATCTCTGGTCTTCGATGGTCAGCCCCCGCAGAGAAAATAACTGTCCAGAGGATTTTTATACAGCCAGAAGTATCGTCTTCCTCGTACGGGCCTTATCTCCGGGTTGCAACAGGGAGGAGAAGTGATGATCAGAATGTATCGTCCCCCATTGCGGGATCATGCACGCCCTCCCAGGCACGCACACTCCGGGCGCGAGGCGGCAGTCCAGATCACCAACGACGTTTACAACATTTCAGCAGGTTTTCAGCAGAATTTCAGCAGGTGCCGCGAAGATCAATCGGTGCAGGACGGCGTTCGATCTGAGAGTACTAGTACAGAGAGAGAGACGCGTCTCTCTATTAGTACTCGTTTACAGCAAAACCCACACCCACACAGTAGCCAGGGCCCTCATGGGTCTGCGGGTGTTGGTGGGTGCGATATCCAAAATGTTGCAAACGATCGGTCGGTCTCGTCGAGAGATGGAGATAAACCCGATCGGCCGAAGACACGCCCTCCGTTGAGTTGCAGCGCCTTCCGCAAACTGCTGCAAACGGCTGTAAATCAGAAGGGGGCCGTGCTGCAAGAGACGTTGCCAGGTGTCCTGGACCACCAGGAGTTCACGCGGGTGGTGTGGCAAGGCGGTGGCGTGTGGCATCCTACTCCACTCTTCTCTCGTGAGAGAAATAATTGACTGAACAATGTGTTTCGCGGGCTCTGTAGAAACCCTCGTGATGATGTTCTCTGGCGGGAGGGGTGCCGCGACACGATAGGTCGAGGGGGGGAGCACTCCCGTCACAGTTACCCATGATGCCTTCCCACCCCTATCTTCATCCAGGGGACCACGATGAGGTCGGGAAGGCAAAATCGAGAACCAATGAGAGGGGTGTTACCGGCCTCGACCTATCCGACCTATCGTGTCGCGGGGGGCCCGGGGTGCGGCACGCCCCCCAGAGAGATAGTTGTCCATAGGGTTTCTACACAGCCGTTTCACGAGATGTCCACATCAAGATCTCAGTCGTTCGTTTCCTCACACCAGCGAAGATCCCTCCACCCCCACAACACAATGATGAAAACAGGAACGACGACGCCGGATGCCGATCTCAGACCCCCCCTTTTGCGCGGGGACGACCAAGTGACAGTCTCCCCTCTGATGAATAATCAGTCCCAATAATTCAAATGAACTCATCAAATCCATTCTTTCTCATCAGATCATACAGCACCAAAGAGGCTGTTCCCATAGCGGACACTTTTATTACCATGTGAGATTCAACCATCAGAGTAAAAGGAAAATATCGGCTTGAACGTATTTATTTTCCCCAGTACAAAAAACAAATCCGGCTGTTGACCGTATCATAATGGTTATAAAAAGTCGGTACAAGGGTACTTATCTGACATGGGTAGGGACATGCATGGTTTCTGAAACAGAGGTAGCACATATCGCAATACTCGCAGATATCGGGATATCGAAAGAAGAACTCTCCGAGTTTACCGGGCAGTTCAACGCGATCCTGGAATATTTCGACCTCCTCGACCAGGTGGAGGCCGGTGAAAGACCAGAGGCAGTGACGACCAACGTCTTCAGAGAGGACGAGGTCGTCGCCTCTCTCCCCCTCGACGACGCCCTGAAGGGTGCCGGCGAGTCGGAAGACGGGTACATCAAGGCCCCAAGGGTGGTGCTCTAAATGGGAGTTGTCACCTTCGACGCCGAAGACCGCTGGAACGCCTTCGTCACTCTCTGCCGGAAGGCAGACCACCAGGACGACGGACCCCTTGCCGGGGTCAAAGTCGCCGTCAAAGACAACATCTCCACCGCTGGGATCCAGACCACCTGCGGTTCGGCGATCCTCAAGGGCTACGTCCCGCCGTACGACGCTCACGTCGTCACCCTCCTCAAGGAGGCCGGGGCCGCCATCGTCGGCAAGACCAACATGGACGAGTTCGGGATGGGGAGCACCACCGAGTCGAGCGCCTACGGCCCGACCACCAACCCAGTCGACGAGAGCAGGGTGCCGGGCGGATCGTCAGGCGGGAGCGCCGCGGCCATCGCCGGCGGTCTCGTCGACATGGCCCTCGGCACCGACACCGGGGGATCGATCAGATGCCCGGCCGCCTTCTGCGGGATCGTCGGGCTCAAACCCACCTACGGCCGGACTTCCAGGTACGGGCTCATCGCCTATGCCAACTCGCTCGAAGGCGTCGGGCCGATGGGGCGGACCGTCGGGGACGTCTCAAAACTCTTCTCGGCCATCGCAGGCCACGACCCCCGCGACGCCACCTCCCTCGACCGCCCGTACGACCACACCCCCGCCCCTGAGGTGAAGGGGCTGCGGATCGGCGTCCCGGCCGAGTTCTTCGGGAAAGGCGTCGACCCCGCCGTCGCCGCACAGGTGCAGGCGGCCATCGAGAAGTTCACCGAATTCGGTGCCGAGGTCGTCGAGTGCTCGATGCCGAGCATGCAGTACGCCCTTGCCGCGTACTACGTCACCTGCACCTGCGAGGCATCCTCGAACCTGGCCCGCTTCGACGGCGTCAGGTACGGCCCGGGTGCGGACACCATCCGCTCCTGGCACGAGGCCTACCAGGACCACCGCAAAGAGCACTTCGGCGCCGAGGTCCGCCGGCGGATCATGCTCGGAACCTTCGCCCTCTCTGCCGGGTACTATGGGAAATACTATGGAAAGGCCCAGGCGGCCAGGAAGAACGTGAGAGACGACTTCGCCC
>JAQVHG010000154.1 GCA_028696365.1 Methanofollis sp. | reverse complement strand
TTCATCAATGTAACCATGGTATGCTTTTGCATAGTGTGACTGCGTGGCAAATCCATCTGCGAACCTGAACATATTGATGTATTTCCTTGATCCGATTCCGTAGATTATGAGATTTTTTGTTCTCTCTCGGATGAGAACCGCAAATCTTCTGGCAGTAATGAGATCAGAATCAGATCCCCGGAAGAAGTCACCGAGATGGAAACAAAATCTTTGGATCCCAAGATTTTGTAGATTCTCGGTATGACAGCGTACCTGATCACTTGTACATCCTTTCACCAAACCAATGGGCACACATCGCGGACATAAATCGAGCAGTGTCTGTGTTTGATCTAGCATACGAGTTATTTCAAATGCTGAACGTTCGGCCTCTCCGAGATAGGTTTCACCGTCAGGTGTGAGATAGTACTCAACCCCCATTGTATCAATCATTTCTGCGAAATTTTCACAGGTCAATCCTGCAATGGCACGATCTGGCATTATAGAGGATAGTATAACATCGTTATCAGAATCCAAGTGGTTGTGGATACCACCATCATCTTGAATTTGATCGAATAACTTTGTAGTTGACTTTCCATCCTTTGAAAGGAGTTGCTGTGCCTTAATTACTACTGGCCCATCCCCGACATACTCTTCAGGATTATATGTGATCCATTTTTTTAGTTTAATTATGGGGAATAGCGTTTTAGTATTTGGATAATATTTTTTCTGGCTGAATAGAGGCGGATATGATGACAATACTCTGTTTCGGGCTTCATCACAGTGTTTAATGTCCAAATAATCCCTCCTAAAGTTCTGTTGATTTATTTCGTAGTCTCCAATGATAAGCATTATTATCGTCAATAAGGTTAATATCGTTCATTATGTCACTGATATTGGATGATAGACTACCCTCGGAGAGTACATATCGCACCCGTTGGTTACGATATTGATCGAGTTGTTTTACCATTGAAATTGATGGCCGCAGATAGAGTATGGTTAATCAAAGAGAGAAATGAAAAAGAAGATAAAGGACTATATTATTTTCATAAAATTGAAGAATTTTTACATCACGACCTCCCTCAGTGCGAGGTGAAGATCGAAACTTGTGACTTGATCAATCGGGATTTGTTTGATATACTCCAGGCATATCGGAAAATTATTGAAAAGGAATCCAAAAATAATGTTTACATCAATGTTTCGACAGGGACGAAAATTCACTCGATTGCTGGAATGCTTGTTTCGATGATCTTCAAAGAAGAAATAAGAGAAATATTATCTTATTATGTTGTTCCAGAAAATTATGATGACAAGACAGAAGATGGTCACCCTGTAGTTACCGGATGCAAAGGAATTTTTCCTATACCAAGTTATAAGATAGAAAAACCTCGTGACGATCTTATTGTCGTATTAAAGACTATTCTTAACCTTACACATGATGGATCCAAACTTACAAAGAATGTCCTTATTGAAGAACTTGATAAAATGCATTATCTAGATCTCCAGGCTAAGAAAGACCGTTCAGATCAAGATACGAAATCCGCCAAATATCGTGCATTAGATAGAAAATATATTCAACCTCTCCTTGGTTGGAATTTTATTGACATTGTCGGGAGTGGTAAGCGGAAAGAAATTCAACTCACACAAGAAGGAAAAAACATCATTAAATTCTTGGGTTGAAGGGTATAGTACTCAATTGTATATACGCAGTGAGATCCAGAACCTGCTGGACGAGTATACCCGCTGGCTCAAAGAAAAGACACAGGTGCGCCAGGTGGACGAGTGGGTGGAGATCACCACGCCCTACCTCGACCGCCACAACGACTATCTCCAGATCTACGCCCAGCGTCGTGACAACGAATATCTCCTGACCGATGCCGGCTACATCCTCCAGGACCTGGAGTTGTCAGGCTGCAGACTGGACACCCCGAAGAGAAAAGCGCTGCTGATGATGACGCTCAACGGGTTTGGGGTGAAGCTAAACGGGGAGATGCTCGAAGTGCACACCTCGGCCGCGCACTTCGCCCTCAGCAAGCACAACCTGATCCAGGCGATGCTGGCCGTCAACGACCTCTTCAGCCTTGCCACGCCGATGACGGCAAACCTGTTCTATGAGGATGTCGTCGCCTGGCTGGACGCCCACGAGATCAGGTACACCTCGAATGTAAAATTCACCGGGCACAGCGGATTTGATCACCTCTTCGACTTCATCATCCCCAGGTCCCGCGCCCAGCCCGAACGGATCCTCAAGGCGATCAGCAGTCCGAACCGCGAGACTGCACAGGCGGTTTCATTCTCATGGTTCGATAGTAAAGATGTCCGCCCGCCGGACTCGAAGGCATATGCCATCCTCAACGACGCCGCCCGTCCGGTGCAGGCCGGGGTGCTGGATGCACTGAGGAGTTATGACGTGACACCGGTCGTGTGGAGCATGCGGGACCAGGTCGAGGACGAACTGGCGGCGTGAACCTTTCCATCCTGTCTTCCCGGTGTCAGGGGTGCAGGCGGTGTGGGTGGATTCTGAACTGGAACTGATGGAGATGTGGAAAACATGAGAACAGCCCTTTACTACCCAGATATTGCGATCACAAACCGGCAGTGGATCCGGCAGGCAGTATTATACTGGGACGAAATCGGATCGATTGTTCCTGAATGGACATGGAACGAACACCCGTATTTTGAAGATGAAAATACGGAGATTAACCAGTTGAGAGAGGCCCACCTTTACCGGCCGTTTCTGCCTGAAAAGTTGAAACGGAAATATAGATCCAAGCTTCAGGACCAATTTTATACTGAATTTTTCGAGAGACTTGATTATTTTGATCAAAGTTATCATTTCCGGGATAACAGAACATTTTGTCCCACCTATGAATCTAAAGAGATGCGGGTACACCTTTTTGATGAACTTGAAAAACGTGGACTGGCGACGCGAAAATTAGAGGGGAAATCAGGGGCGAAGATTTCAGTATCTGAGATTCATCAACCAATCATATTGATTGAAAAGAACACCTCTGACATCTACATGTCCCTGCTCGCCGAATACTTCGCCAGGAATGATCGTAATATCACCATTCCCTGCACCGACCGGCGTCAGAGTGCGGACTATGCCTTTGCAAGTCTTGATTCGACGGTTGGGTGGAACAGTGCGGAGATTTTTTTTGACCGGATCCTGCCTGTACCGGCAGAGAATGTCAGCCTCGACAAAATTATCAATTTTAAGGAAGATTACCGTTCTGAACTCTTGCGTTTCCGAGAACAGATCGATTCACTCCAGCCCGAAGTAGAATCGATCACTGATCCTCGGTCGCTCCGTGACTTCACTATCAGATGTGAAGAAAAGATCGAACTGGGAGTGAGGAATTTGCAGGAGGATCTCAACGATCATGCTATCGAGACGCGGTGGGGCACCCTCAGTGCAATTGTCGATGTACCTCTGCCTAAATGGTTGGGTGGACTTGCCAGTGCCGAGTTATTATGCTCAACAAATCCATATCTTCTCTGTGCCCTTGGAGGGTTTGCAGCAGTTGATGCGGGAATCCGGGTTGGGAAATATCGAGCAAAACAGAATCATAAGCGAAGCCAGATCTTTCGGGATTCCCCCTATTCGTACATCTATCATGCCGCAGAATCCCTGACATGAGAGAGGCCATCCCCTCTACATCCCCTTTTTTCTCCACCACCAAATACTAACGAACTACTAATCTGTTTAAAATTAGTATTTCCCATCGTCACCCCGTCCTCCCCCCAAAAAATACAGGCCACGCCGAACAGAACAAAAACAATAATTAAACCAATTATAAAAATAAATCAGAGGTTTAAAATTCCTCTCTTAAAGACACTGGACTTCCACCGCACCTGATGCACCAGGGAGGCCATCTCCAGCATCCACAACCTCTGGAACAATACAAAATACACCACGCAGATGACACCAATGGGACAACACACCTTCACCGAGGCCGAAGTCGAGGCAGCGGCGCTCGGATGGTTTGCATAGATAGGCTACGAAGTGCTCTACGGCCCTGAGATCGCTCCCGACGGGGCACACCCAGAACGGGAAAGTTATCACGAGCCCCTCCTCACCGGACGACTCCAGGACGCCCTTGTCAGGCTCAACCCAGGCCTCCCACCCGAGGCGATCGACGAGGCCTACCGCAAACTCACCCGTCCAGCCTCCCCCTCCCTCGTCGAGAACAACCACACCTTCCACCAGTACCTCACCGAAGGCGTCACCGTCGAATACCGCGACGACGCCGGCACCGTCCGTCACGGCATCGTCCACATCCTCGACCCCTCCCACCCCGAAGAAAACGACTGGCTCGCTGTCAACCAGTACACCCTCATCGAATCCCCCCACAACCGGAGAGCCGACATCGTCGTCTTCGTCAACGGCCTGCCCATCACCGTCATCGAACTCAAAAACCCCGGCGACGAAGAGGCCGACATCTGGAGGGCCTTCAACGACCTCCAGACCTACAAACAGCAGATCCCCTCACTCTTTGTTACCAACGAGATGATGGTCATCTCAGACGGCGTCGAGGCCAGAGTCGGCTCCCTCACCGCCGACGAAGACCGGTTCATGCCCTGGCGCACCGTCGACGGCGAGGCCGCCGCACCCCCCACCGCCCTGCAACTCGAAGTGCTCGTCAAAGGACTTTTCAGGCACGACCGCCTCCTCGAATACCTCCGGCACTTTATCCTCTTCGAGAACACCGGCACACAACTCATCAAGAAGATCGCCGCTTACCATCAGTACTTCGCCGTCGAAGCCGCCGTCGAAAGTACCGTCAGGGCCGCCTCGCCCGGCGGCGACCAGAAAGGCGGCGTCATCTGGCACACCCAGGGCTCAGGCAAGAGCCTCACCATGGTCTTCTATACCAGAAAGATCGTCCTCCACCCGGCCATGGCCAACCCCACCCTCGTCGTGCTCACCGACCAGAATGACCTCGACGACCAACTCTTCGAGACCTTTGCTGGGTGCAGCGAACATATCAGGCAGACCCCGGTCCAGGCCGAGAGCCGCGAGCACCTCAGAGACTTGCTCAGGCGAGAGTCTGGCGGCGTCATCTTCTCCACTGTCCGGAAGTTCTTCCCTGATCGCGATCAGGAGCACCACCCCCTCCTCTCTGACCGACACAACATCATCTTCATCGCCGACGAGGCACACCGGAGCCAGTACGGTTTCAAGGCGCACGTCGACAAAAAGACCGGACTCATCAGGTACGGGTTTGCCGAATACATCAGGCAGGCACTCCCCAACGCCTCTTCCATCGGCTTCACCGGCACTCCCATCTCGCTCAAGGACCGGGACACCCGCCAGGTCTTCGGGGACTACATCAGCATCTACGACGTCGTGCAGGCGCAGGAAGACCACGTCACTGTCCCCATCTACTACGAGGGCCGGCACGTCAGGCTCGACCTCCCTGACGAAGAGAAACCACGCCTCGACGACGACTTTGAAGACCTCACCGAGGACGAAGAAGAGGAGACAAAGGCCAAACTCAAATCCAAATGGGCCGCCCTCGAAGCCGTCGTCGGGTCCAGACACCGGGTCGAGGTGATCGCCGCCGACATCGTCAGCCACTTCGAGCAGCGGTGCGAGAGCCTCGCAGGCAAGGGGATGATCGTCTGCATGAGCCGCCGGATCTGCGTCGAGTTGTACGACGCCCTCA
>JAQVHG010000153.1 GCA_028696365.1 Methanofollis sp. | reverse complement strand
GTGTCGCCGGCGGGCTGCACCACGTCCGCGCCTTCCTGGGCAGTCGGCTCGGCGCGCGGCTCGGGCTCGGCCTCCAGGCTGTCGATCAGCGCCTGCGCCTTCTGATCTCGTTTATTTGTCCACCTGTACGGCATACTCACATCCCCTCTTTGGGCTATCACATGACCCCAACATTTATAGATTCCGCCCCCTCGAAACCCTTTAATATGGGACAACCGATCACCATCCATGACCTGCTGGATTGCCGTCTCTGATGAGAATAAATGGGAGATGATCAAGGAGAAGATGGTCTGGGCTGTTGCCCAGCGTCACGCCGACACGATCAGCAAGGTCGAACTCGGCGACCTTCTCCTCGTCTATATCCACGACATGGACGAGCCCGCTTTTCTTGGGGCCTTTGAGATCGCGTCCGAACTCTACATCAACCGGATCCCGCTTTTCTCGGGGACCGACGAGGTATATCCGCTCAGGGTAAAACTCAAACCGGTCACGCTCTTCACTGAACCGGTGCGGGCCGCTCCTCTTGCCGCAGAACTGACGGTGCTCAAGGGCATGGAACACTGGCAGGACGACCCCGCTGCCCAGGCGATGCGGGCGATTTCTGAAGAGGACTACGCACGGGTCATGGCCGCCGCTACCATCCCGGTTCAGAGGTAGAGAAGATAAACCAGGAGTGTCGAGATCAGGGCAAAGAGCGGGGTGAGGATTGCTCCGGCCCGCAGAAAATCGCGGGTGCGGTAGCCCCCAGGCCCGATGAGCAGGGCATTGACCTGGTGGGTGGGGAAGAGAAAAGAGTTGGAGGCCGAAACCCCGATGAGCAGTGCAAGCCCTGCGGGGTCGATGCCCCAATCACCCGCAACCGCGATGGCGAGAGGGACCAGAAGGACCGTCGCCGCCGCATTGGAAAGAAAAAGCGAGAGGAAAGTGGTGAGGAGGGAGAAGGCGAGGAGGACCAGGAAGAGAGGACGGCCTGCCAGGAGCGTCGTCATCCCGGCGGCGATCGCCGCAGCGGCCCCTGACGTTTCCATCGCGATCCCGAGCGGGATCAGCCCCCCGATGAGGACGATGGTCCGCCAGTCGATGGCCCGATAGGCCTCGCCGACGGTCACCACCCCTGAGAGGACCATCCCCACCGCCCCGGTAAAGAAGGAGAGCCCGATCGGCGCACCGGTAAGGGTGAGGAGGAGCGCCCCGGCAAAACATGCCGCCGCGGCCGGGGCCCTGGACTCCCGCAGCCCCTCCTCTTCGAGCGGGGTGGCGAGCACGAACCCGGTGCCCTCGGCGAGAGCATGCAGGCGTTCCCACCGCCCGTGCACCACGATGATGTCGCCGGGCTTCAGGGGGCGGTTCGAGAACTCGTGGAACGGCCCTTCGTCACCTGAGACCAGGAGGAGCGGTTCGACCCCGAAATTCTTTCGCAGGCCAAGTTCCCTGAGGGTCCTCTCCACCACCCCGGTCTTTGGCCTCACCACCACCTCGGCAAACCCGGCGCTGGCCGGCGAGAGTCCGAGGACGGTCTGCCTCTCGCCCCTGCTCACCTCAAGGCCGTAGTCATGGACGCACCTGAGAAAGTCCTCTTCGTTTCCGAGGAGCGCGAGTTCCTGCCCGGCCACAAAACGCGTGTAGCGCCAGGGGGCATAGAGGACGTCGCCTCCCTCGGAGAGGGCCAGGAGGTGGAGGGCGTACCTGGCTCTGAGCCCTGCCTCCTCCCGTGTCGCCCCCACGAGCGGGCTTGTCTCGGGGACGCGGCCGTAGTGCACCCCGGCGGGCAGGTCCCACCCCGCCACCAGTGCTTCCTGCGGCCTCTTCACCTCGCCGTCGGCGGCATGAGGGAGGAGATGGCGGCCGACGAGGGCGAAGAGGACGGTCCAGGTCAGGAGAAGCGCAAGCCCGACCGGAGCCGGGGCGAAGAGGCCGAAAGGCTCGTAGCCGCTCTGGAGCATGATGTCGTTGAGGAGGATGAGCGGGGTCGATCCGACCATGGTGATCGTCCCGCCGAGGATCACCGCAAACCCCGCGGGCATCAGGAGCCGCGAGGGCGAAACCCCGGCACCCTTCGCGATCCTGAGCAGTGCCGGGAGAAAGAGCACGATCGCCCCAACATTCTGCATCACCGACGAGACCATGCCGACGACTATGGAGACCGTCACGACGAGGCGCCGCTCTGACCACCCGCCCCTGGCGATGAGGAACTGCGAGAGCCGGTGCATAAACCCGGCCCGGTCGACCCCGTATCCCAGGACCATCAGCCCTGCCATCGCGACGACGGCATTGCTCGCAAATCCTGAAAACGCCTGGGCAGGGGTGACCAGTCCAAGCCACGCAAGGGCGAGCAGCAGGATCGCCGCGGTGACGTCGAGCCTGAACCGTTCGGTCACAAAGAGTACGACCGCCGCGAGAAGCACGCCTATGGCTGCGATCGTCCCGATGTCCATCTCTCCCCGCCCCCTTGATCGCCAGGAGATCGCATTGCGCCCTCATAAAGCCCGGGGTCCGACCGCCGCGGGAGCGCACAGATTAAAAAGCGGTGAATGACCATAGGTATACGGACAGATCCCATGGCGGAGCACAACATGGAAAACTACGAAGAGACCTGTGCAGACTTTACGATCGACGTCCCCGAGTACTTCAACTTCGGGTACGACGTCGTCGATGCATGGGCCAAAAAAGACCGCAACCGCCTTGCCATGATCTGGATTGACCAGCACGGTGAAGAGAAGAAATTCACCTTCCGGGATATGGCAAATCTCTCGAACCAGGCGGCAAATATCCTGCTTAAGTACGACATCTGTAAGGGTGACCGGGTACTTATCCTCCTTCCAAGAGTACCTGAATGGTGGATCTTCGTCACCGCCCTCATCAAACTCGGTGCCGTATACTGTCCATGCCCGACGCTCCTCACCCCAAAGGACCTGAAGTATCGAGTGAACGCGGGCAAGTTCAAGATGGTCATCACGAACCTGGAGCACTCGTGGAAGATCGATGAGATCTGTAAGGAGTGCCCCACGCTCAAGTACCGTTTCCTGGCGGACGGCGAGCAGGAGGGGTGGGCGAGTTTCCCGTACGAACTGATGTACCCCGCGCCGGTCCTCCACCACACGGTCTCGCTGCCGGTGAAGAAGAAGACGAGGGCGACCGACCCGATGCTCATCTACTTCACCTCAGGCACAACCGGCGAGCCAAAGATGGTGCTCCACGACCAGGCCCATCCTCTCGGCCACATCGTCACCGCGAAGTATTGGCAGGACCTCACCAAACATGACGTCCACTTCACGTTCTCTGACACCGGGTGGGCGAAGTGTGGTTGGGGCAAGATCTTCGGGCAGTGGATCTGCGGGGCGGCGGTCTTTGTCCATGACATTCATGGCAAGTTCTCCGCGACCGAACTCCTCCCGCTCATGGAGAAGTACGAGGTCACCACCTTCTGCGCCCCGCCGACGGTCTACCGGATGCTCATCCTTGCGGACCTGAAGAAGTACGACCTGCGCGAGTTGCGCCACTGCACCAGCGCGGGCGAGCCTCTCAACCCAGAGGTGATCAGGATCTGGCAGGAAGGGACCGGGCTCACTATCAGAGAGGGTTACGGGCAGAGCGAGACGGTCTGTGCCATCGCCACGTTCCCATGCCTTGAACCGAAGCTTGGTTCGATGGGCCGCCCCTCGCCTGGCTGGCATGTCGAGATCCATGACGAGGAGGGGCACCCGCTCGGTGCTTATGAAGAGGGGCGGATCGCGATCTCGCTTGACCCAAGGCCGGTCGGGCTGATCGTGGAGTATCTCGACAACCCTGAGGCGAATGCCGAGTCGTTCCAGAACGGGTTTTATTATACCGGCGACCGGGCGTACTTCGACGACGACGGCTACTACTGGTTCGTGGGCCGGACTGACGACGTGATCAAGAGTTCAGGCTACCGTATCGGCCCCTTCGAGGTTGAGTCGGCACTCATGGAGCACCCGGCGGTCAAGGAGTGTGCCGTCGTCGGATCTCCGGACCTCATCCGCGGGATGATCGTCAAGGCGTTCGTCATCCTCAACGAGGGGTTCGAGTCGTCTGACGTCCTTGTCAAGGAACTCCAGCGGCATGTGAAGAAGACGACTGCGCCGTACAAGTACCCGCGGGCTATCGAGTTCGTCGACGATCTCCCAAAGACCATCTCAGGCAAGATCAAACGCAAGGAACTGAAGATGCTCGAGATGGAACGCTACGAGAACAACCACAATCACAACCACGACCAGGACGACTGAACCTGGACCTGGTTTTTTCTTTTCGTTTCTTTTCTTTTTTTGGTTCTGGGGAAAGCAGAGCCTTGTGATAGGGCTTAGAACCAACCTCCAGGGACCACGAGTGAACCTTGAACCGGAGAGACGGCATGGATGACCAAGAAGATGGAGAAAAGATGAAGAGGAGTTTGCCGTCCTCGACTCTCTCGTATGGCAGGGGATCCGGGGGGGGTGCAACCCCCCCGGCAGGGAGAGCGAAAAATAATTTTTTCGGCTCTGTAGAAACCCTCTGGACAGTTATCTCTGCGGGGGGGCTTGGCTGCCCCCCCTGGGCCCCCGCGAACACGATAGGTCGAGGACGGCAATCTCTCTTCTGGAAATTTGAATGTGCCTTTCCGGCCCAATCTTGCTCCTGGGGGTTCGGGCGGAACTCACCCCCGGCCGAAGAGGGAGGAAGGCGGGTGATACACATCACCCACACAAGAGGTGAGAGTTTCTACAAAGCCGAAAAAAAGAGTTTTTATTCCTCGCCTATGAAGTCGAGGACAAGCGCATGCAGATCCTTCTCTGCTTCTTCGAGCACTTCCTTCTTCCCGCGGAAGGCAAGGAGGTAACGGGTGTCTCCTTCCATATTGGCGAAATTAAGTTGTTCTGCCCTGTCGACTAGGTCGACGTCGTACTTCGTGATGATATCCCTGATCGCTGACCTGGGCACACCAGGTGGGATCAGGAGGTCAAAGAGTTCTTCTTCCTCTGCCATTTGTTCAGCCTCATTTTCCGATCTTGATCCGCTTTGCCATGATACACCGTCCGCCACGGACGCCGCCGAGCGGGTTCTTCGGCTTGCCAAGGGAGTTCATGCACCTGCCCATCAGGGCGGCACCCCTCGCAAGTCCATCGTCCACAAAGACCACATGGTCCTGCGGATCTTTGTACAGTCCGCGCTCCGCGATCCCGTCCAGGATATACTGCGGTTTCTTCCCTGAAATCGCCGCCCGCCCGGTAAAACCAATGGACGAGTTCTCAGGGACTAGGTCGTGCTCGACGGCGACGTCGATGAGCCGCAGGGCCATCTCGGAGCAGACATGATCGATCACATCGGTGAGCAGACCCTTGCTGTACTTCTCATAGATCTCTGCGCCGATGGTATTGAGTGCACCGGTCTCGCTCCCGTTCTCGCCGACGTCGCACCCGATGAGGACCACCCCAGAGTCGTGGGCGACCCTGGAGTTGACCGGTACCCGACCGAAACGGTCGCGCTCAGGCGGGACGCGCCTGATGTCGACGTGCCGGTGGACCTGTTCGACATAGGCCTCGACGATCCCGGCGCTCCGCCCAATCCTGGAGACACCCTCAAGGGCACTCTTGTCGCCGAACATATCCAGCGCCGTCCCGGTCCTTCCCTCGACCTGCCCGGTGCCCCTGACGATTGCATCAGGAACTGCACCTGCGAGCCCACAGAAGTTCCCGATGGTCTTGGCGAAGGGG
>JAQVHG010000152.1 GCA_028696365.1 Methanofollis sp. | reverse complement strand
GGTGAGGGCGGTGGAGGCGAGCCCAGGGTCCATCGAGGCGTCGGTCATCACCATCCCGATCCGTGCGCCAGGGCATGACTCGTGGAGGCGGAGGATGGAGAGGAGGACGTCGTTGAGCACTCCCTGCGGGGCGAGAAAAGAGGCGTCGTCGAGACAGACGACAAGGACTTCGCCCCGGCGGGCCAGGGCGTGCCCGATCCCGCTGAGGACCTGCGGACTGGAGAGCCCGTGGGCCGGGGGCGGGTGGCCGAAGAGGGCGAGATAGATCCTGGAAAAGACTGCATAGGCCGTCTGTTCTGTCCGGCAGGAGACGAGCACCGGGACCACCCGCATCGTCGCCTCCCGCACCTGGGCGAAGAGGAGGCGGACCGCCGTGGTCTTGCCGGTGCCGGGCGGGCCCTGGAGGATGGTGTTCAATGGGCGGGCGCCGTGGAGGGTGGGGCGGAGGGCGAAGGCGAGCTCCTCGATCTGGGAGTCGCGGTGGTTGAAGATTTCGGGGAGGTGGTCGGGTTCGAAGAGGTCGGGGTCGCGAAAGAGCGTCTCGTCGGCGACGCGAAGATATGAGGTCATGGAGGAGGGGTGGCCGCCGGGGTATATAGGGGTGTGGCGTGTGGGCGGGGCGAAAGTGGGAAGTGGTGGCGAGAGGGTCTGTACGAACTATGAGTGAATACCCCTCTGATCAAAATAAAAAGACATATATCGGCCCGGAAGAATGGAAGAGTATATGCCATCCGATATTTCACGTATTTTCGATCCAGTGCCGTATGATTTCAACAGCCGCCGTGACTATCAGATCCTGGTCAGGGAGGTTCTCGGGATCTACAGCACCCCGCCGGGTATCGACGACCTCGTCGACCTCCTGATCGCCGCCCCTGACCGAGAACGCCAACGGGCGGCGGCGATATGCCTCCAGGCGACCGGGGAGAAGTGTATCGAGCCCCTGTACGAGCGGGCCGAGGGGGGCGACCTTCGCGAGCAGGCCCTCTGCCTGGGGGTCCTGACCGGGGTCCCTGACCCTGACCTCGGGGAGAAGGTCGAGTTTCTCCGCACCGTGCTCACCTGTGCCGACGACGACCCGGCCATGAAGGCGGCGGGCGCACGTCTCTCAAGTCTCGGGGTCAGGGCGGTCATCCCGCTCCTGCACCTCCAGCGTCTCGACGCCGCCGCCTCCCCCGACCTGAGGATGAAGGTCAACCGTCTCCTGGTCCAGATAGGAGAGGTCGTGATCGCCCCGGCAATCCAACTCTTCAGGTACGACGACCCGGTCTACTTCGAGTCGGTCCTCCCTGTGCTCAGGTCCCTTGCCCCGGGCTCGGTGAAGGGTCTTGAGGAGGCAAAGGAGACTGGCGGGGCGTCGATACGCCGCGATGCCTCGCGGGCGCTGGACGCCGTCCAGGGGAAGGGGACGAGGGCACGGGTGCCGAGCGGCGAGACCATGGTCTCGGTCGTGGAAATGGACGCGATCCCCTCGCCCGAGTACGGGACTTTCTGCCCGGAACATTACGACGACCTCTACGACCTCGTCGAGTGAAGGGAGACTCAGGTCAACTCCTGCTGGTACGAGACCGACCCGTCCTCGTCTTCAGTCCCGGTCTGGTCGGCCCGGTCGCGGTAGGTGAAGGTGACCGCTTCGCCGGCCGCGATCACCTCCTCGACCTCGCGGTAGAGAGGGTAGTCCCCGGTCCCGGTCAGGGTCACCCAGGCCCGCGTCCGCGTCATCCCGACCGAGAGACGGTTTCTCTGGGTGACGCTCGCATCGTTTCGGGCGACATAGTCGAGACTCACGCAGTAGACATGGTCGGCCTCGTTGCCTTTCGCCCGGTTGACCCCGGTGACCGTGACCGCGAACTCGGCCCTGAACCGGTCGGGGTCGGCCTCGTGCCCGGCAAAGGAGAAGGTGTTGATCGCTGGGGCCGAGGAGATGTAGACGTTGACCCCGGCGTCGTGGATCGCCTCGGCGATCTTTCTGATATGCGCCGCCTCGTCGAGCATCGAGACGACCAGGATGCTCTCCGAGGGGTCGAGGTGCTCGTCCTGGATCTCGGCCCTGATCGCCTCGGCCACATAGGCGAGTTCTTCCTGTCTGCTCGCAAAGGTCCTGAGTTCGATGAGCGGGCCGTCCCAGATCCTCGGCATCGGGTTGCCTGAGTGTTCCCGCGGTCTGCTCAGGGTCACCTGGCGCTGCGACCGAAACGCCCCTTCGACCTGGTAGCCCAGGGCCTCCCACTCGGTCCGCCGCCGCGGCCCGGCGATCATCCCGCCTTTATACAGGAGTCCCATCCCGAGGGCGTGGGCGGCGGTGATCACCGGGCCCGGCGTCCGCCAGCACGAGCGCATGACCACGCTCTTCTTGATCCCCGAGGGGTAGGTGCCAAAGACGCAACGCCTGAGGGCGGGGTCGTTCCCGAAGAGGGCGGGGGCGGTCGGGATCCGCATCGTCGTGGTGTTCTGGTACTCGTCGTAGGCCCAGATAAGGCGCCTGAGAGCCGGGCGGGCAGGGTCGACCGGTCTGAGGGCGGCGTAGGCGAGGGCGTAGAAGGGCTGGCGCCCGTGGTGGAGGAGGCCCGGGTCGTCGACGACGAGGTCCTGGCCTTCGTCGATGAGCACGGCGTCGAAGAGGGGGCGGACCTCGGTCCTGTCCATGAGGTCGGCGCAGCAGTAGGCGAGCGCCTCCTGCGGGAGGGAGTAGGCGACCCGTTTCTGCCTGAGCGAGCGGACGTTCTCGGGGATGATCCCGTGGGCCATCGCCACCACACTGTAAAACCCCTCTCTTCGTGTGCCCCCCCAGGCATGGAGCACCCTGAGTTTGGTGCGGTCCCAGACCCCGCCGAAGCCCGCCACCGAGCGGCGCACCCGTTCTTCGATCATCGCATACAGCGCCCTGGTCTGGAAGACGAGGGCGATCTCCCAGTCCGGGTGCTGCACATGCATGGAGGCCGCCTTCTGGCAGAGCAGGCGGGTCTTGCCTGAGCCTGCGATCCCGCGGATCCGCTGCGGGCCTGGCGGGACCTCGGTCCCTTCGTCCTCGAGGTTGGCGTCCATCATCGCAAGCTGCCCCTTGAGGAGGATGAGGGCGTGACGGCGCGAGCCAGGGTGGTACTCGTTCAGCCCTTGAGGGGCGGGCGGCGGGGGCGGACAGGTCGGGGGCGCCTCGGCAGGGAGAAGAGGCGCCGGGACGACGACCTCGCCGGTCGCAAACTCGTACTCGTCGAGGTGGAGGGCGTCGACGAGGGCGGCCATGAGGTCATGGACCGCCGGGTCGAGGTAGCGGGGGAGACGGGCGAGCGGGCCGTCGACCTCGCGGAGGCGGGCGACCAGGGTCTCGGGGGTCACGATATCGAACCAGGGGTAGGCGCCAGGGTCCACCTGTCCTGACGGGTAGGTGCTGCCGCCCCCGAAATAGCCCCATGCGGCGACGATCTCGGCGCGGCTCTTGCGGGCGAGGACCTCGGTGCCGTCGAAGTCCCTGATGTACTCGGGGACCAGGGGGGCGAGGGCGGCGATGAGGGCGTAGCGCTCTTTTTCCAGCTGGGCCATGAGGTTCCCGGCCAGGAGGGGGACGAGGGTGCCGTCTGCGGTCTTCACCTGCCAGGTCCCGTTCTCCTGGCCGTAGATCTCGCCGGTGTAGGCCTTCAGTTCGAGGACGACGACCCCGCGCCTGGTGAGGACGGCGCAGTCGATCTCGCCGTGCGGGACCCTGACCCCGGTGAGAAGCGCGACCGCGCCCTCGCCCGCGCCCTCGGCGCTCTCAAGCAGGGCCACGATCTCGGCGAGTTGCCGGTGCTCGTGCGGGTGCTCGCATTCACGTCCACGAAAACATCTGACCTCCATCTCCCATTCATCTCTACAATTCTCAGATATATGAGGAGAGGGCCGGGGACCACGAGAACCTTTCGAAATGGTTCGGGGTGAGAGCCGCGAGGACGGGTGCCGGCGCACGAGGAGAGAGATGGCCCTGAGATCTTTCTGGAGTGCACCTACCCCCAGTTCACGCGTACGCGATTTTAACATGACCATGGGTCTCCAGAGGGGGTGGACCTCTGTTCCCCCTTCCGCACACGACACCAGGGGGAAACACCGTCGCCTGGCCGCCCCCGTCTCTCCTCTCGTCGTGCCTCAGGAAAACCCGCGGTCCAACGTCTCCTGGCTCTCAGGGTTGAGCCCGACGACGTACACCGATTTGCCCTGCTGCTGGTAGCGGTGGACGACGCGGGTGATCGCCTCGACCCCTGACTGGTCCCAGATATGCGAGTGCGAGAAGTCGATCCGCACCTGTTCGGGGTCGCCGGCATAGTCGAAGAGGTCCAGGAATGCCGCCATCGTCCCGAAGAAGAGCTGGCCCTTCACGGTGTAGACCTTCACCCCGTCCTCCCTCGTGGCCGCCGTCGCCGAGATGACCGAGATCTTCCAGCCAAAGATGAGGGCGGCAAGGACGACGCCGGCGATGACGCCCTTCGCGAGGTCGTGGGTGCTGACGACGATGGCGACCGTGAGGAGCATCACCGCCGCGTCCCCCCGCGGGATCTTCGGGAGGTCGCGGATCGACTGCCACTCGAAGGTGCCGACCGCGACCATGACCATCACCCCGACCAGGGCGGCCATCGGGATCTGGGCGACGAGGTCGCCGAAGACGATGATGAGCACCATCAGGAAGACCCCGGCGACCAGGGTGGAGAGTCGGCCCGACCCCCCGGACTTGATATTGATCACCGACTGCCCGATCATGGCGCACCCGGCCATCCCGCCAAAGACCCCGGCGACACAGTTGGCAAGCCCCTGGCCCTGCACCTCGCGGTCCTTGTCGCTCCCGGTATCGGTCATCTCGTCGAGGATCGAGGCGGTGAGGAGGGACTCGATGATCCCGACGATGACGAGCGTCGCCGAGTACGGGAGGATGATGAGCAGGGTCTCGAGGGTGAGCGGGACGGCAGGGAGGTGGAAGGCCGGGAGGGCCTGGGTGATCGTCCCCATGCCGCCGACCCTGAGGACGTCGAGGTCAAGGGCGATGGCGGCGGCCGTCGCCGCGACAATCGCGACGAGCGCCGGCGGGACGGCCGTGGTGAGGCGGGGGAGGAGGACGATGGTGGCGATGGTCGCCGCCGCGATGATATAGACCGCCGGGGATCCGCCGAGGAGAAACGGCACCTGGGCCAGGAAGATGAGGATCGCCAGGGAGTTGACAAACCCGAGCACCACCGAGTACGGGATGAACCTGATGAACCGCCCGACCTTGAGACGCCCGAGGACGACCTGGATCGCGCCGGTGAGGAGGGTCGCCGCAAGGAGATATTCGAGCCCGTAGTCGCGGACCAGCACGACCATGACCAGGGCCATCGACCCGGTGGCCGCCGAGATCATGCCAGGGCGTCCGCCGGCGAAGGCGATGACCACGGCGATGCAGAAGGAGGCGTAGAGCCCGACCATCGGGTCGACGCCGGCGATGATCGAGAAGGCGATCGCCTCGGGGATGAGGGCCAGGGCCACGGTCATCCCGGCCAGGGTGTCGCCGCGGAGGTTGGAGAGCCAGGTCTGTTTAAGCGCGGGCAGATTCAGGGTGATTGGCAGGTTCACGGTCAGTCCTCGGGTGCCGGGCGGCGGCGCGGGGCAGAGAATGGTGCGGTGCGGCCGGGTCGCAGATGGCAGTACACATACGCCTCCGTGGGGTTTAACGTATCCGGGTCTGGTCGAGCTCGGTATGGTTTTATGCCCGCGGGTTGCTCTCTATCCCCCAG
>JAQVHG010000151.1:406-5733 GCA_028696365.1 Methanofollis sp. | reverse complement strand
TGGGGGGAGCAGGACAAATGGGAGTGTGATGCGTGCCCCGCCCCTTGGGATCTATTATCCGCCGCGCGCGGTGCGTGAGGTGAGCCTTGCATGCTCTGCCCTCACCCATTATGACCCGGTCGCCGGTGAGTGCTCGGCCTTTGTGAACCAGATGGTCTCAGAGATGTGTCGAGGGGTTCCGAAAATACGGGCCTTTACCCATGCCCTTGCCCGGTGCCAGCACCCTGAGGTCGCCGAGCACCTGGGTGAGTTTCGTCGCTGGCCCCTTGAACCCTCGCTCGACGCCGTCCTTGCCACCCATGCTGCCGTAGCGGTCTTCATGGACTCGGAAAATTTTGAGCAGACGCTGGTGCGTGCGGTGAACCTGGGCGGCGATGCCGACACCGTGGGTGCGATCGCGGGGGCGCTTGCCGGGGCCTGCTATGGCTTCACCTCCATCCCTCACCAGTGGCTCGTCGGTCTCCGCCATACCGGAAGACTCCTCGCGCTTTCAAGGAGGCTCTGCGCGGCGGCTGAGGAGTGAAGTGATCCTGGGATAAAATCTGAAATCTGTAGAGATGCTCTTGACGTTTTACTGTGACGGTGAGCGTGCCGACCCCTCTTCAAATGGTCATCTCTCTGCCTTCTCGGTCCTATCGTCATCCTGGGGGTTCACCCCCGGACCCCCGTATGGTGATTGGCGGGGTACTGTAGGAGCATATCCCAAAACTCTCTAGGGTTGAAGTTTTCCTCGAACTGAAGTGCTTCCTTCCTGAAATTCTAAACGCTTTCCTCGACCGGGGGACTGGCCGCCCCCCGGTCCCTCCGCATCAGGATTGGCCCGAGGACAACAATAATCTCTTCAGATTTATCGATTTTGCCTTCCCAGCCTTATTTTCATCCTGGTGGGACGGGCGGCACTCGCCCCCAAGACCCCAGGATTGCGATTAGGTCGGGAAGATTGCAGTTGCAGAATGACCATGCCGAGAGGGTGCGGTCCCCGTCACTCTTCATCAGCGGGGGTTCTGGGGGGCAGCAAGTACCCCAGTCGAGGATAGGGTTCAGAATCCCTAGATGGAAGTGATTCGGTTCGAGGAGATGTTCACCCAAAGAGTGTTTTGGGATATGCTCAGGATATGAAAAATCTGTTATCAAGCCCCTGCTGGTTTCAGTTCGACGAGTTTGAGGTTCTGCCCCTTCTCGCAGATGTCAGGACCGCTGCCAAGCACCTTGGCAACCATATACTTCTCACCCTCGATGATCCCGTCAGGATGACAGAGATGATAACTTCGGCACCCGCTCCTCGTGCAGGGTGACTCGAAGTGAAGACTCGAGTTGAGGATAGCCCGGTCGGCCGGGATGAGCGCAGTGACCGGGGCCTCGATCACCTCGACCGCACAGATCCCGTCCTTGTGCACGGCACAGTCCTGTTTGGTGTTTGGCCTGACCGCCACCACCTGATATTTTTTTCCTGGCTTGAGGTTGTGGCAGACCTTCCAGATCTTGCAGTTCTGGCACTCGGTCGCCTCTCCCTCATATATAAATTCAAGTCCAATCTCCGCGAGACACGTCCCGATAAGGGTCACTTTTGCTTTTGGTTTGGCCATTGATCCTCATTCCTCCTCGTAGAGCATCCTGACAAGCCGCCTGGCACTCTCTCTGGAGAGGCCCATGTCCAGGATCGTGAACCGCTCTGGTCTGATATCTCTGGCTTCAAGGAGAGCCTCGACTGCGATCTCGTCATCGATCCCGAGTTCTGCCGGGGTCGTCGGCGCCCCGAGCCTCTTGAGCGAGTCCCTGATCCACCGCCAGTCCCCGCCGTGGAGGTACATCGTCATGATCGCCCCGACCCCGCACTGCTCCCCGTGGAGCGCCTGCCCAGGGACGAGGCGGTCGAGGGCATGGGAGAACTTGTGCTCGCCCCCACTCGCCGGCCTCGACGACCCGGCGATGGACATCGCCACCCCTGAAGAGACGAGGGCCTTCATCACGATCCATGCGCTCTCCTCGGTCCTGGCACTGATCACTCCAGTGTTCTTCACGATGATCTCGGCTGTCATCTTCGAGAGGGCCATTGCGTACTCTGAGACGGCGTCACCCCTGAGGCGGTGAGCAAGTTCCCAGTCTAGGATCGCGGTATAGTTGGAGATAATATCGGCACACCCCGCAGCAAGGAGGCGTGGAGGTGCGGCGGCGATGATCGCAGTGTCGGCGACGACGGCGATCGGGGGGTGGGCGTCGAGCGAGACACTCCCTTTTGGTGTCGGGATCGATGCCCGTGCCGAGGCGATCCCGTCATGGGCCCCAGCCGTCGGGACCGAGATGAACTGACGGTCAAGATTGTACGAGACGATCTTCGCAGTGTCGATGACCCGCCCGCCGCCGGCACCGATGACAAAGTCGGCCCCAGCCCCGCACTTCTCGGCGGTCGCGATCTCGTCGAGTGAACCGGTGTGGACGAGAAAGGTAGTCACCTCGCACCGCTCTTCCAGGAGTGCGGCGATCCGGTTGCCTGCGATCTCCCTGGTCCGTTCACCAGTGATGAGCAGGGCATGTCTCCCAAGCCCCAGGTCCTGGCAGACGGAGGGGAGTTCGTCGAGCATGTTATGCCCGACAAGGACGTCACGCGGGAGCTGCATCCACTTGGACTTGTCAAAGACCTTCTCCCTGAGTACTTTAATATCCTCTCCGCCCATTGAGATCACAGATGATTAGGGACTTCATCTACAAATATTACATCGATCCGATCAGGTACGGCGAGGCGTATACGATCGTCGATACGCTGACTTATGCGATCATCCTGATCATCGCGGTTTATCTAGTCTACCGGGGGCTCCAGCGGTTTGGGATCACGGTGGACCGGAAGTTCGTCCTCTCCACCATCCCGTTCGTCGTGCTCGGCGGACTCCTGCGAGTAGTTGAGGACACCGGGATGATCACCTCTGACGCCAGGTTCCTGCTGATCACCCCGCTCATATTCTTCGTGATCTTCTTTATCACGGCTGGGACCCTCTTCCTCTCCCGTCTTCTCGAACTCAAAGGCGTGGTTGCGGACTACACTAGGCCCTATGCCTGGACCGGGATCGTTCTCTCGGTGGCGTCGTTCCTCCTCCTGATCTATTGGGGGGCGACGCATACCCAGATCGACCTCGTCGTCCTCACGGTCATCCCGCTGATGGCGGTCGTCTCGACGGCCGCGGTCTGGGGTGCCCTGCGGTATTTTGCCGGATGGGAGTATGTCTCCGAACCCCTGTACAAACTCCTCATCTTCGGGCATATGCTTGATGCGAGTGCCACGAGCTTTGGGATTGACCTCCATCCCCTCCACTATGTGGAACAGCATGTCGTCGGATCCCATCTCATCGAGTTGACCGGGACGGCCTTCTCAATGTTCCTCCTGAAACTGGCAGTGATCGTCCCGGCGATCTACATCCTCGAACTCTATCGTAAGGAGGGGAGCCCGGCCTTCTGGCACCTGGTTCTGCTTGCGATGATCATCGTTGGGATGGCGCCAGGGATCAGGGACCTGATGCGGATGGTGCTCTATGTTTAAGTCTAAGCGTGTCTTCCTCCTCTCCCTGGCCGCCACCCTCCTCATCTTTTTTGGGGGAGGCGTGGCTGGGTATTATCTTGCGGCCTCAGGCGACCCTGCGGCCCAGACCCTGATGGAGACGGTGACCGAGGGGGTCTTCAGCCAGGTCGCCGACGACTCATCTCTCATGCTCGCCGCAAAGATCTTTCTCAACAACCTCCAGGCCTGTGTGATCCTCTTCCTTGGAGGGGCGACCTTCGGGTTGCTCACGATCTTCATCCTCCTCTCCAACGGCTTGGTCATCGGCATCTTTGTCAACGAGATCAAAGATGTTATCGGGCCGCTTGGTCTGGCGGCGGGGCTTGCCCCTCACGGGATCTTCGAGCTCCCTGCGATCTTCATCTCAGGCGCTCTCGGACTTGCCCTGGCCATGGCGCTGGTGACCGAACTGATGGGCCGGGGTGACGCCGTGGCCGAGGCTACCAGAATGGGGGGGCAATTTCTCCGTATTGTCGTCCCTCTTCTCGTCGTGGCGGCTATTATAGAGGGATTTATTACGCCTGCGCTCCTACAGATAGTGATTTGAGGTACCCTAATGGAAGAAGAGAGCGGTTCACTCCCACCAAAATCTGACTTTTCGGCATGGTATAATGACGTGCTCTGGCGGGCGGAGATCATGGACGTCCGCTACCCGGTCAAGGGGCTGTATGTCTGGTATCCCTTCGGGTTTGGGCTGCGGCGGCAGACCTATGCCATCCTCCGCGCCCTCCTCGACGGCACCGGGCATGAGGAGACACTCTTCCCGCTTCTCATTCCGAAGACCGAGTTCATGAAAGAGGCCGAGCACATCAAGGGGTTCGAGGACGAGGTCTACTGGGTCACTCATGGTGGTCTCTCTGAACTCGAGGTCCCCCTGGCCCTGCGGCCGACGAGCGAGACCTCAATCTACCCGATGTTCGCCCTCTGGATCAGGTCGCATGCCGACCTCCCGCTGAAGGTCTATCAGATCGTCAACACCTTCAGGTACGAGACCAAGCACACACGGCCGCTCATCCGTCTGCGCGAGATCACCTCGTTCAAGGAGGCCCACACCGCTCATGCCACCTGGGACGAGGCGGCCGAGCAGGTGGAGAAGGCGCTTGCGCTGTACACCCGGTTCTACGACGACCTCTGCATCCCGATCACCATCTCGCGCCGGCCAGACTGGGACAAGTTCCCTGGCGCTGACTACACGATGGCCGTCGATGCCCTGATGCCTGACGGCCGGACGCTCCAGATTGGGACGGTCCACCACCTCGGCGACCACTTCTCAAAGACCTTCGAGATCACCTACGAGGACGCCGAGGGGCAGCAGCAGTATGTCTACCAGACGTGCTACGGGATCTCTGAGCGGTGCATTGCAGCGACGATCGGGGTCCACGGCGACGACAAGGGCCTGGTCCTCCCGCCGAAGGTGGCCCCGGTCCAGGTGGTTGTCATCCCGATCATCATGAAGAAGCGTGCCGAAGAGGTGCTTGCGGCGGCCGAGGCGTTGAAAGCCGAGCTCGAAGATTCAGGCCTGAGGGTGCGGATCGATACCAGGGATATGCGTCCGGGGGCGAAGTACTATCATTGGGAGATGCATGGCGTGCCCATGCGGGTCGAGGTCGGGCCGCGTGATCTGGACGCCGGGACAGTCGTCGCCGCGACGAGGGACGGCGAGAAGATGTCGGTGCAGAGGGACGAGGTCGTCACGGCGGTCCCCGAGATCCTCGGCGCCTATGCGGCCCGTCTCCGCACGAAGGCCGAAGAGTTCCTCACCTCCCATATCACCGAG
>JAQVHG010000151.1:0-396 GCA_028696365.1 Methanofollis sp. | reverse complement strand
GGGTAGGGAGTGTCGAGGAGGCGGCCGAGGCGGTCAAGACCGGGATCGCGGTCGTCCACTGGTGTGGCGACGAGGCGTGCGCCGAAGAACTGGAGAAAGCGACCAACGGGAGCGTCCTTGGTACCGAGATCCGCAGCCCGCATATCAAAAAGTCTGAGGGACCGTGTGCGGTCTGCGGCAAGAAGGGGACCTCGACCGTCATCGCACGGACGTACTGAAGATCTCCGGAATTTCTCTTTTTTGGCTTTGTAGAGGCCTTCATGGCTCTGTCAGAATAGTTTTCTGATCACGTGTCTACCCACTCCGATCGCGGCGCCGGGGGTTGCACCCCTGGGGAGAAGACCCTCGCCACACGATTGAGTTGAGGACACTACCCCTCTCGTCATGGTCGTCCAT
>JAQVHG010000150.1 GCA_028696365.1 Methanofollis sp. | reverse complement strand
TCTTCGAGACCTTCTCCAGGCTCGGGTGCACCGACCTCGTCGTCGCTGGTCCAGAGCATCACTTCCTCGGGTTCATCACCGCCCTCGACCTCCTCGCCTCGGTCGGCCCGGTGGTGGGCGTGCGGGGCAGGGAGCGGGAGCACTGCATCGAGTGTCTCCTCAGACGGGAGACTGCGGTGGCCGCTGACATCATGACCAGACGCCACATCTCGGTCCCGGCCACGGCCACCCTTCGCCACGCGATCGAGGCGATGGAACGCTATCGGTACCCCACCCTTGTCGTCGTCGACGAGGACGGTGTTGCCGTCGGCCGCCTCGAGGCCTGCATGGTCATCTCGCACCTGCGGGTGGCGGGCCACCTCTGAGCGTCACCCGTCGGTATCCCCAGGCCATCAGGATAGGGGTGAGGATGACCGAGACGACCACCATCACCGTGAAGGCCGAGAAAAGGGCCTGGTCGATGACCCCTGCGGCGAGGGCAATTTGAGAGACGACCAGGGCGATCTCGCCCCGAGGGAAGAGCCCGAACCCGACGACCAGCGCCTCGGCACGGGTTGCCATGAAGGGTGCGGCGCCGAGGAACCCCCCCGCCACCTTTCCGAGGAAGGCGAGGGCGATGAGCGGGAGGACAAGGGGGGAGAGGAGAGTCTCAGGTGTCACCACCATCAAAAGCCCGATGGACGTAAAGAAGATGGTGACAAAGAACCCGAAGGCGAAATCGGCGATCCCGTCGAAGAGCGACCGGTCGCTTCTGATCTCCTCGCCCAGGATCATCCCGGCCAGGAACGCCCCGATAGAATAGTGAAGCCCGACAAAATCGGCGAGCCAGGCCATCAGCAGGGCAATAACGATCGCCGCCGTATAGGTCAGTTCATGGGTGCGGGCGCCCCGTGTCCTGGCAAGCGCCGCCGGGAGGACTCTCTGGCCGACCACGACACTTCCTGCGAGGAAAACCCCTCCTCCGACGAGAGTGTAGAGGAGCGAGCCCTCGCTTCCTGAGGCGACGGCGGTGATGGCAGCCAGGAGGATGACCCCCAGCACATCGTCTATGACCGCGGCCCCCACGATCGTCGCCCCCGACGGCGTCTCCAGGGTGCGCAGATCGATAAGACTCCTGACCGAGATCCCGATCGAGGTGATGGAGAGGGCGGTCCCGATGAAGAAGGTCTCAAGAAAGGAAAAACCCATCAGCATCCCGAAGGCCCACCCGAGAGCGAACGGGAGGACGACGCCGGTGAAGGCCGTCGAAACCGCCGCCTTCTCGGACGCAACAAAAGACTTCAGGCTCAGCCTGACCCCGCTGACAAAGAGGAGGGCGATGATCCCGATCTCAGAGAGGAAGATGAGCGGTTCCTCGAAGGCAACCAGCCCGAGCACCGAAGGGCCGAGGAGGATCCCTGCCGCGATCTCCCCGACCTGCGCTGGGTATCCTATCCGCTCGAGGAGTTCGCCTCCAACCTTTGCGGCGACGAGGATAAGGATGACCTGGGCCAGCGGGTCCATCAGGGCAGGGGATCGGCGTACCTCTCCTTATGCCTGCCGACGCTCTTCCCCATCTTGGACCTTCTGAAGAGTGAAGCGCACCGCTGCACCTTCCTCAGAGGTTCCCTCGACCCGGTCGTCGACCCAGACTGTACCCCCATACCGCTCCACCAGCGACCTGACGATATAGAGCCCGAGCCCTTTCCCGCTCTGCCTGTGCTCTCCCTTCTTGAATCTGTTGAAGACCGTCTCCTTCATGGCGTCAGGTATACCTGGACGGGTGTCCTCCACCGAAACCAGGACCTTGTCTCCTTTATCTTCGACCCTGATGCAGACCTTGCCGTCTCTTTCCATGAACTTGAGGGCGTTCCCGATGAGGTTGGAGAAGACCTCTGGGAGGAGAGCGTCGGCAAGGACCGGTGTTCTCTCACCTTCATACCTGACGAGACCCTCAGTGTAGTGGGCTACCTCTTCTCTGATCACACTGTCCAGGTCCACGGTCCTGAGCGGGATATTATCCTGATGGATCCTCCTGATAGTCGCGACATTCTGGATGATCCCTGAACTCCTGAGAATACTCTGCCGAATCCGTTCAACATCTTTTCTTTCAGTTTCGGGGAGTTTCAGGAGCAGGAGTTGCGTATAGCCCAGGGACACTGCGTTGGCGTTGTTGATGTCATGGGACATGATGTCCAGATAGAGATTTGTCTCTTCGTTTGCCTCTTTGAGTTCTGCAGTTCTCTGGTCGACGGTCGTCTCCAAATTCTCGGAATAGTGTCGCAACGCCTCTTCAGACTCATGAGCGCGCCTGATATTCTCTTTGAGTGCCAGGACCATCGCGTTGATCGCGTTCTCCAACTTGGAAAATTCGATCCCCTTGGTATGCCGGATGGTGTGGTCGAGGTCGCCGCGCGCGATCTGATCGATGTCCTCGACCACCTCAGAGATTGGGCGGGAGATGTAGCGGCTCCCGCCATAGGCGAGGACGATACTAAGGAGGACGGCGAGGAGAGAGATTGTCAACTGTGAGATGAAGAGGGTGTTGAGTTTCTGCTGAAGAGGAGTGGTCGTGTAGGTGAGTTCGATCACTACGCTCATGTCAGAGGCATAGTCTGGGTCATAGAGATCGAGGAAGAGGTAATGGACCTCGGCTTCGTGCTCAGGGTCCTGGTAGGTCGCCCCGCTCTGCTCTGCAAGCGCACGTTCCACCCGTGCGTGCTGGAGAGGGGACATCACATAACTCTTGTTCCCTATGACATTGCCCATCGTGTCAAAGAACCTTACCGTTGTCAGGTCGGGGTTGAGTTCCTTGAGGGTCTCACCGGTCTCGACATAGGAGAGATCAAGACTTCGGTCTTTGAGCAGGTCGGTGACAAGCCCCAGTTCAAGGAGGTAGCGATGGTCTGGGGTGGGCATGTAGGCAAACTTCCGTACCTTTTTGGTGGACTGCTCGCGCACCACCCGATCTGCAGAGAAGGTGTCCCCTTCCCGCAGGGTGGTGATGTATTCATAGAAGTAGGGGACGTCTTTGAAGTCTAGGCCGACCTCTTTTTCATAGGTGGAGTATTCGATGATCCCATCGGCATTGATGACGTAGAGGTCCATCTCTCCGCCGAGATCTTCTTTTAGTTTCCAGAGGTCCATTTTGGATGGATCACGACCAGAACACTCGTAATCTTCCAGGAAACCCTTGAAGCCACTCCGCATCTTGTCGTTGAGACTATCGTCGTACTTTTTCAGGCCGGCATCGACAAGGGTCATCCACTGAAGGATACTCTTCTCAGTCTCTTCCTGGAGGAGGAGGTTCTTCTCGACGAGTTCGTCTCTTGCCTCGATGTAGGAGACTGAAGAGAGGACGGCGATGACGATGACGATGAGGAGGATGAAGAGCGCCATCAAATATTGGTTGAATGGACGTTCTCTGCGACTCTTCAAAGACGGTAACAGTCTCCTCATCAGGACATCAAGATCTCCTGCAGGTCTCGATCAGCAGACCCACACTTCCAGAAAAAGGTACTCTATCTGATGATAAATCACTTTTTAAATGGAATGAGGATCTAAAGAGGCTCTATTTTTGAAAAAAAGGGTCTATGGCTTGTCAGCCATCTTACTAGAACTCTGAGTATATGCGTCTGATCTCGGACGCATTGCCAGGTCAAGGTTCTCTGCCGAGAAGCACGGGGCCTTGCAGATGAGTTGTGTCCCACAGGTGGCGACCAGTTCCCTGAAGCGGCGCGCGCGTTCCCCGGTCCAGATCTCCATGAATCCCCCAGCGGTGACGTTCCCGAATGAAACGTGTGGCATCGATGAGCAGGGGAGCACCTCCCCGTACGGCGAGACATAGGCCGTTGCAAATCCTGCTCCGCAGTTCGCACCCCCATCAAATCTCAGTTTATGATCTTTGGCTTCTCTGGGTGTGAGCGGGAAGTCGTCTGAGGAGAGTTGGATTTCGATGCCGAAGAGCGCCCCGAGTCGCTGGAGACGCTGTGCACTCTCAAGATCAGCGGTGTAGCCAAGGAGATCGGCGTTCTCAGGGTCGGCGGCTCTCCCCACCTCTTTGATCGCAGATGCCTTCACTTCACGCACCCCGCATGAAGCCAGGTCGGCGAAGAGGTCTTCGAGATGGTCTTCGCTCCGGCCAGAGAGGGTGAGCCTGACCACTGTGTGGTTTCCTGTCTCGATCAAGTTGTTTACGGCGCGTAAAGCCTTCTGGTACGCTCCATCCCCTCTGACGCTGTCGTTGACCTTCTCCGCTCCCTCGAAACTGACTCGCACATCAAGGACGCCGAGTCGTGCCAGTCTGGTCGCCACCTTCTTTGAGACCAGCACTCCGTTGGTCGAGATCATCACGTTCATTCCGCAGGCGCGGATATGGGCGATGAGAGGGAAGATGTGCTGGTAGACGAACGGTTCTCCTCCGGTTACCGCCACGTCCAGGATGCCTACCCGTGCACATTCTGAAAGAAGCGCACGTTCCTGCTCGAAATTGAGTTCTCCAGAGGCGTCTGCCGTTGGCGACGACCGTGTGATACAGTGCCGGCACGAGAGGTTGCACCGATATGTCGGGTCATAATACAGACGGAACGGGGCGAGCGGGTGACCGTCCGGCGGCACCCAGACCTCATCTGCGCCCACATCATGGGGCGGAAAGGAGTGGATGGTCCCTGATCTCCGGTCATAATAGACCTCAGATTTCCCCACCGTTCTTTTGATCCATCGTTTTTGAACCATTTTTACTCTCCTCCTTTTTTTCTCATGGTCGATGGTCTCAGCCCCAAGGCCCGCACCAGGCGGACGGACTAAATCCTGCAACCCTGATGCAGGTCTCCGATGGCCCTGGCCGTTGTGTCCCCCCCTTTTCTCCGGCAATTGTCCTCTGGAAAAAATGGTGGTGTTTTTAGACCATCATAGCAAGTGTCACAACGTCGTCGTAGTCGAGTTCACCGTTGTCGTTGAAATCGAAGAGTGGAACTAGGTTGTTCTCCTCGATCCACTGCATGTTTGCAAAGAACGCGACGACGTCGTCATAGTCGATGATACCATTCCCATTGATGTCCTCGTACTTCCTGTCGCCATTCGGGTCGGTCGGTGAATTATCGTAACCAGGGAACGGTGGCGGTGGTGTGACGGTGATGCTGGCCGGCGTGGTCGGCGGGTCGAGTGCTGCACCACCGTCCGCATCCATCACCCTCACATCAACTAGGAGTTCGGCGGTCCCCGCTCCTGTACCTTCGATGGTCACGGTCCCGAGTACCACTTCAGTGGCGCCGGCCTGAATGGTGTCGTTGAGATCGACCCCCTCCATCCATGCAGTGGAGTTCGGGAGCAGCGAAGTCTCGTTGAGAAGTGCCCATTCAGGGAAGGTGATCGCGGTGATGTTCGCGGCCGCCGGGTCGCTGACGCTCAGGTTCAGTGAGTATCCTGCAAGCCCCCCGTCTGCCGAGGCGAGGACAATGTCAAGAGCGGTCGCGTTTCCGACAGGGAAAGAGATGGTGGACGGCCTGAACGAGAGACCGACGAGCGGCATCTCGCCGACATTGATGTAGTCTTCTTTGGTCATGGTGTCGGTCTCATTCATCTCGTCGGAGACGGTGAGACTGACGGTGTAAATGCCGCCCTCCTCATAGGTGTGGAGCGGGTTCTGTTCGGTCGAGTTAGTGCCGTCGCCGAAGTCCCACTCCCACGTGGGCACATTCCCGGTCGAGAGATCGGTGAAAGTGACGTTGAGCGGGGCCTCGCCCTCAGTCATGTCGGCTTCGAACTCCGCGG
>JAQVHG010000149.1 GCA_028696365.1 Methanofollis sp. | reverse complement strand
CGCAAGCGTGATCTTGGTCCCCACCTGCTTGAGGAGGACGGCGATGGTGGAGATACAGGGGACGAAGAGGACGCTGATCACGGCGAAGGTGTAGAGTTGCACGGCGGTCATCACCGAGGCGAGGTCGGTCGTCCCGGCAAGGACTGCAAGGGTCTCGAAGGCCATCTCTTTCCTAAGGATCCCAAAGAGGAGGGCAGTAGAGGCATAGGCAGGGAGGCCGAGCACCCCTTCTGAGATAGGGGCGACCGCCGTGGAAAAGGCCTCAACGTATCCGAAATAGTCCAGCGCCCCGAGGACGATACTCCCAGCAAGGAGGAGAGGCATGGCGATGAAGAGAAACTCCTTGATCCGCTCCCATGACTTGCGCAGCACAAGGACTGGGTCAGGGCGGCGGAGGGGAGCCATCTCGAGGATCATGCCATACTGCCCGCCAGGGATGTACCTCGCGAGGACGTAGCCGGTGAGCAGGATGAGCGCCATGACGATGAGATAGACTGAGAGGGCCGCACCGATCCCTACAAAGGCGGCGACAATCCCGGCGATGATCACGGTCCTTGCCGAGCAGGGGACCATCGTGATGAGAAAGGCGGCGATGGTCTTTTCCCGACCGCTCCGCATCTGCCCGGCCGCCATGACCGCAGGGACGTTGCACCCGAAGGCCATCACCATCGGGATGAGGGCGCCGCCGTGAAGCCCGAGGTGGTGCATCGCTCTGTCGGCAAGGAAGGCGGCCCTGGTCATGTAGCCTGAGTCTTCGATGATCGAGAGGAGGATGTAGAAGATGAAGACGAAGGGGAAGGCGATCCCGAGCCCGGCCACGATCGCAAGGAGAGTGGCGTGGCCGAGGGTCTCAGCAAGTGGAGGGAGACCAAGGGCCAGGAACGGATCGATGACATAGAGGTTGAAGTTCTCGACGATCAGTTCTTCAAGGAACGATCCGGCGACGAAGACCGTGATCAGCATCGAGAGGAGGACCAGCACAAGGATTGGGATGCCTGGGAAGGCCTTTGTCAGGAGACGGTCGAGAGAGAACCGGCGGTCAGGTTCCTGGGCCCCGACGACGGACTCGATGATCCGGCGGGCACAGAGGTAGCGGTTTGCAGCGATGATCTGGTCGGGGGCCATATGGTTCCTGGCCTCGATCTCGTCTGCGATCGTCTGCGCTCCTTCAAGAAGAGTGGACTCGTCCCCAATCCCTTGGAGGGCCTGGAGGGCCTGGAGCCTGGAGGCGCCATAGAGTTTCTCCAGGCTCCTGATCCCAGCCTCGACCTGGGGATTATACGGGACCGAGAGCGTGGAGGTCTTTGCTTCACTCAGGACCGCCGGGATGATCTCCCCCACATTTTTCCCCTGGGTGGCGGCGGTCTCGATGACCGGCAGGCCACCAAGGAGGCGGGAGAGGCGCGTGCGGTCGATGGAGATCCCCTGGGCCGCGGCCTCGTCGATCATGTTCAGGACAACGACAGTCGGGATCCCGTATTCAGCCACCTGGAGGAGGAGGTAGAGGTTGCGCTCAAGCCTGGTGGCGTCGAGGACGGCGACGATGACCTCTGGAGTTTCGGTCATCAGGTAGGTCCTGACCAACTCTTCTTCAGCTGAGTCGCCGTCCAGAGAATATATCCCAGGCAGGTCGATGACTTCAATCGAGGACTGGTGATAGCAGAGTGTCCCTTGCATCAACTCGACGGTGGTCCCTGGATAGTTGCTTACTTCGACCCCGAGCCCTGTGAGTTGATTAAAGATGAGCGATTTGCCGACGCTCGGGTTCCCGATAAGCGCACACTTCATCCAGTTCTCTCCACAAAAATGGTCGAAGCGACTTCAGGGGAGAGGGCGATATCGGCGCCCATCACCCTGACCACAAGGGCGTTGTTATGGAGTTTACGCCGGACCGTGATCTCACGTCCTGGTATGAGTCCAAGATCCATGAGCCGCCTATTCCGACCTAGGCACTGGATCACGGCGACTTTCGAGGTTTCCCCCTCCGAGCAGTCTAGAAGAGGGCGGTGTCCATTGGGCATGGCACCCTCCGGGCAGTTGGCCAGGTGACCGCGCCGGTGCCGTAGTCCCCGACGCTCCCGCGGGAGATCGCCATCCTGATCGATATATGAGGAAAGGCGGTCGATGGCCTCGTCTGAAACGGCGTGTTCAAGGACACAGGCCTCTTTCGAAGCGGCACCGATGTCCATCCCGAGCATCTCATGAAGAAAACACTCCAGTACCCGGTGCTTTCTCAGCACGGCCCCCGCGGCATTTTTTCCAGGAGAGGTCAGCAGATACCCGCCGTCCTCTTTTCTGAGGTACCCTTCCTCAGTCAGCGCCTGGACTACAGTCGTGACCTCCGATGAATCCGCCACTACCGAGTCGCCGATCTCTTTCTCGGTGACAGGGCGCCGATGCTCCTGCATCAGTGTGAGAACTGCCTCTAGACAGTCTTCCCGGACGGAAGAATTCATGCTTATATTTTCTGGGGTCTGCAGTCTTATGGATTTGCTTCCCTGCAGGATGCAATGGTCCTGCTCATATCCAGGGGCTATCGAAGATCAGTCCAGGAGAGACTCTGTTCTGGAAATGTGCCAATGAGGTGAAATGAATTGCCTGAGGTTCATTAGAGATCCTCGTGACGGGGTTTGCTCGACAATCAAAGATTTTCTGGGTTTGTAGAAATCCTCACCTCTTGTGTGTCGGGGAGACGTGTGTCACCCGCCTTCCTACCTCTTTGTCCGGGGGCGCTGCCCCCGAACCCCCGGGATGGCGATGGGGATGGGAAGATAGAGTTAAGATCATGAAAACAGGATACAATCCTCCGCCAATCTTCATCAGCGGGGAGGTTCGGGGGGCGGCCAAGCCCCCCGAACCCCCCATGGCGAGGATAGGCGGGGGCGGCAATGAAGTGATGATCCTATGTAGTGTCCTGCTCCGAAGAGGGAACAAGGATCCACTCACTAGAGACCAACAAGAATTTTCATCCCGCATGCTTGAACCCAGAGTTCATGCCCGATTCTACAGAGCCCCACTCTTTATTTTTTTTCTTTGGGCAGCATGTCTGATCAGTCCACCTCCCTCCGTCACTCGCACCAGGGTCGACGTCCCCGGATCTCTGTGGTGGCCACTGTACTGGAGGAGGCAGAGGATTGGCATGAAAGCGTCTCGGTCCAGATGATTGATCAAGAGTATGTCCCAAAACTCTCATGAGATGAATATCTCCTCGAACCTGAGTAATTCCTCCTGAACTCCGCACCGATTATATATATCCAGGACACGACTCCCCATACATGGACGTGACCAACCGGGCGGTCGCAGAGGTGCTTGCTGAGATCAGCGATCTCCTTGAGGTCCACGGCGAGAACCCATTCAAGGTGCGGGCCTATGCCAGGGCCGCAGAGACGGTGAGACACCTCAGCCGACCGGTTGAGGGGATGGGCAAAGACGAACTCGAGGCACTTCCTGGGATAGGGAAGGCGATCGCAGGGAAGGTCGCAGAGATCGTCGCGACCGGCACCTGCCAGGAACTGGTGCATCTTCGCGAGGCGACACCCCCCGGGCTCCCTGCTCTCCTCGACCTCCAGGGTGTCGGTCCCAAGACTGTCCGCAGGCTCTGGAAAGAACTCGGGGTCATAGGGACCGACGACCTCGAGGCCGCCGCACGGACACACCAGATCAGGACACTCAAGGGATTTGGCAAGAAGAAGGAGGAGGAGATCCTCAGGGCGATCGGTGCCGCCAAGAACGCCTCCACACGGATGAGAGTAACCGAGGCCGAGCGCCTAGCAGAGATGGTGCTCTCGGCCATACCTGGGAAAGCATGGGTGGCTCGAAGCCTGCGGCGCGGCCGGTCCACCATCGGCGACATCGACATCGTCACTCTTGCTCCAGCCGCAGAGACCGTCCCAGTCCTGACCGGGATCGCCGACGAGGTGATCGACGCCGGAGAGAAGAAGATCTCGGTCAAGATCGATCAGAAACGAGTCGACGTCAGGTTTTCGACATCCAGAGACCTCGGGGCAATGCTCCTGTACCTCACCGGTTCGAAGGCCTTCAACATCAGACTCAGGGAAGTTGCCCGGACCCTAGGCATGCGCCTCAACGAGTACGGCCTAACCGACCAGACGACCGGTGAACTCATGATTTTCAGGACCGAAGACGAGATCTTCACAGCACTTGGCATGAGCCCGGTCCCTCCTGAACTGCGTGAAGACCATGGGGAGGTGGACCTGGCCCTCGCCGGACCCCTCCCCTCACTGGTGGAGGCGCACGAGATCAGAGGCGACCTCCATCTCCACTCTGAGTGGAGCGACGGTTCGATGAGCCTGGACAAGATCGCACTGGCTGGGGGATCGATGGGCTATGAATATATCCTGGTCAGTGACCACTCGGCAAGCCTCGGGATCGCCCACGGCCTCGACGCAGACCGACTTGCCCGTCAGCACCAGGCGATCAAGGAGGTGAACCGCACCTCTGGATCAGAGTGCACCCTCCTTGCCGGGATCGAGGTGGACATCCTTGCCGACGGAAGGCTTGCTCTCCCTGACAGGGTGCTGCAAGACTGTGACCTGGTCATCGCCTCAGTTCACTCTGGATTCAGTCAGGACAAGGACGTGATGACACGGCGGGTGATCACTGCAATCGAGAAGGAGCATGTCGATATCATCGGCCACCCCACAGGGCGGATCCTCGGCCGCCGGCCACCGATCGCCCTTGACATGGAAAGGGTCATCGATGCCGCCGCCGAGAATGGAACAGCCCTCGAAATCAACGCCTCTCCCAGCCGCCTCGACCTAGATGATATTTATATTAAGCAGGCCCAAGAGAGGGACGTGAAACTTGCAATCGGAACTGATGCCCACGCCCCCTATGAACTCACACATATCAGGCACGGGGTCACCCTTGCACGCCGGGGGTGGTGCGGGGCCAGTGCCATCGTCAATACCTGGTCTCTTGTAGACCTGATGGAGTGGTGCAGATGATCCGGTGGCTTTACGAACGAATCCTTCTCAGGAACCTGAAGAGACTCCCCGAACAGGTCTGCTTCATGATCACCGGAGAGGACATGCTCGAAGCGCCAGGGAAGATCGTCGAGGCAACCGAGTGGTGTCGAGAGGTCGGGATCCAAGGGACGACCTTCCATATCTCCACCGACCAAACTAAACAGATCAGAGAGTGTCTCCCGACGATCCGATCGATCGGAGAGATCGCCAACCTCAACCTCCACTATGGAGACACCGTCGAGACGATCGGAGAGGGGATGGAGGTGACCGTCGCAGTGGGGATGAGCGGACGTGAAGAGATCACTGCATGTATCAGGGAGATCGCCCAGGAAGGGGTCGACCCAAATGAGATCGATGAGGAGACGATCGAACGCCACCTTACCTTCACCTGTATGCCAGACCTGGTGATCAAGACCGGCGGCAACTATCTCACCGACTTTCTCATCTGGCAGTCTGTCTACTCAGAACTCTTCTTCCTTGATGTGAACTGGAAATGGTTCAGAAAAGTGGACTTTCTCAGGGCGCTCAGGGATTACCAATCCAGGGCACGCCGGTTCGGGTCATGAGCCCCTCTTTTTTTGGTAGTGTTCCAGGCAATAACTGATACCAAAACCCTGCTCTGTAGAATCCGGCATGAACCACCGGGTTCAAGCATACATGGAGATCATCCCAAAACTCTCCAGGCCTCCCCTTCTCAGAAGATAACAGTAGATATAGTGAGGAAATCTTCCCATTTTCGTTGCGGATCCATGCATTCATGCCTTCCCACACCACCGCGCAGG
>JAQVHG010000148.1 GCA_028696365.1 Methanofollis sp. | reverse complement strand
ATCTCTTCGGTCACACCCACCATGTGATAGGGTCGAGAACTGCAACGCCCTTGTCATGTTCGCTGATTACGCCTTCCCGTCTCCATCATCCGTCCCAGGGGAACGAGCGGGAATGGAAGACTAGAAGTATGATCTCATTCCTGCGCCGTAGAAAGAGATAGTACTCGGGATCGATGTCGGCCTGGAGTCCTTCGCTACCCTCTCAAATGGAGCATATCCCAAAACTCTCTAGGGTTGAAGCTCTCCTCGAACTGAAGTGCTTCCTTCCAGAAATTCTAAACGCTGTCCTCGACCCGGGGGCGTGCCGCCCCCCGGGCCCCCGCCGATGAAGATTGGCAGAGGATTGCGTCCCGTCGTCATGATCTTTTCTCCGCCTTCCCGCGCCTATCTCGCTCCTGGGGGTCCGGGGGCAGCGAGCGGGAACGAGCATGAGAAGATCTTTGATCTTCGAGGGAGCCCCCGGTACCGATGTTTGGGAAGGCGGGATGATCAGATGTGCCGCCCTCGTTACAGAATCTTTCCCGCCGTCTCGAGCCGGGGGTTTCACCTCGGGGCCCCCACGACGAAGATAGGTGAGGACGGCGAAGTGAACACAGTCTCCACCAATTCTTCGGTATTGAAAAAAAAATCAAGCGATGAGAAATTTACATTCCGTATGCATGAGTTCAGAGTTCATACCCGACTCTACAGAGCCGATCCAAAAAAAATTATTCCTCGGCTTTCTAGAAATGCTCTGGATCGTTATCTCTGCGGGGGGCTTGGCCGCCCCCCGAACCCCCCGCCACACGATAGGTCGTGGACGGCAGAGCACTCTCGTCATTGGTTGTCAATTCTACCTTCCCGGCCCTATCTTCATCCCGGGGGTCCGGGCGGCACTCGCCCCGGGCGGGGGCGAGGGGGAAGGCGATGAATGCATGGGTGTGCGATGAAAAAGCAGAGCCGATCAAAAAAATTATTCCTCTTTCTTCCCGCTGGCACAGAGGTTGAAGGCGAGGTACGGCACTCGGCGCTCCACAAAGGGCTCGAACCGCTTTGCCGCATTGAAGAGTGGTTTCGAGAGGTTCACATGGGCGAAAGAACAGCGGTGAGTCTCGACCTTTGAGAACCCCGCCGCCGTGAAGAGCGCCCTGATCTCCTCGTCAGTATAATAGTGCTCGTCGAAATCGCCGACCCCGACCCGGCCCCAGTGCACCTTCTCCCCGATCTTGTAGACCGCGGGCAGTGCAGCGGTGAAGAGGTTGTGGCCCAGGGTGCAGATGGCGACCCGCCCTCCTGGCCTCAGCACCCGGTAGACCTCATCGAGCACCTTTGCCGGGTCCTGGACATAACTAAAGGCCAGGATGCTTGAGACCGCATCGAATGAGCCATCCTTGAAGGGGAGGAAATCGGCCGTTCCAGTGATGAGGTGGTCAAGTTTGTTCTTAGACCGTCCTTCCTGCACCATCGCCGGAGAGAGGTCGAGCCCGACCGCCTGGCCACCGTACGAGAGATAATAGTTCATGAACAGCCCGGTCCCGCACCCGATGTCGAGGAGATCGCCGCCCTTTGGGAGACAGCACATCACCTCCTCCCTGATATGCCCATGATACCGCTCCCCGACATCGCCCCCATACCGGGAGTCATAGACCCCCGCGACATGGTCGTAGTGCTCCTGGACCTTTTCCAAGTTCTCTTTCAAAAAAACACCTCCCTGCTGATCCTTGCCAGCAGGGCATTGATCTGGACATATTCGTTCCCGCCCCTCAGGACCTTGAGGTCGGCATCGGCCAGGGCAACTGCGGTTTGCGGGTCGGCATAGGCCCGTTCGGCCGCACGTGCCAGTTCTCTGATCACCTCACGCCCGGTCAGGCCATAGTCGATAAGCATGGACTCGGCCCGCTGCCTGGCGCCCTGGAGATCCCTCTTTGCCAGGGCCTCGAAGACCGAGGTGGCCATGGCCTCTGTCTCAGAGGTGGACGCCGCCACAAGGTCGACTCCGTCCTCAGCCCCGGAAAAGAGTTGGAGAAGGAGGAGCGCCCGGCGGAGGTCGCCGCCTGCCGCCGGGACGATGAGGTCGAGGTCGGCCGACGACACCTGGTCGGCACCGACATGCTCGGCTGCTATCACCTCTTCGAGCCGTCGCCTCACCACCTGGTCGGGGAGGGGGACAAAAGCGAGAGGAAGGCACCGCGAGGCGATCGCCGGGATGATCGCACTCTGGTTGGAGGTGAGAAAGACAAACCGGCATGTCCGCGAGTAACGCTCCATCGTCCTGCGGAGGGCCTGCTGCGCATCGCGGGTAAGCGCATCAGCACCCTCAAAGACCAGGAGCCTGAAATCGGCGTCAAGCGGACGGATCGAGGCATACCAGCGGACCACGTTCTTGAAGTTCGAGATCACGCTCTCGTCCTTCCGGTAGATATGCGCAAACCGTTCTTCGGCCTCGAAATATTTCTTCCCCCCCTCAAAGAGGTCGGCGGTCGGGAGGACCGTGGTGTTCTCCTGCCAGTGGGTGCCGTACAGCGCCCGCGCCAGCACCTCGACGGTCACGCTCTTGCCGGTGCCAGGGGCGCCGACGACAAGCAGGTGCGGGACATTTGTGCTCTCTGCGAAGGAGGAGAGGACCCGCACCACCTCGTCCTGCCCAAGGATTCCTGAGAACTCAGTCGGTCTATATTTCTCACTCCAGAGCATCGGCCATCTCCTCCAGGTGCCTGGCCATCGCCCTGAGCGCCTCCTCAAGGTAGACTCTGTTGTCCACCCCGGCCGCGAGGGCCTGCGCCTCCTCACAGGAGAGCGTGCGGCACGCCGCCGTGATCGCCGGGACCGCCCGCGTCACCTCGTCGATGACCGCCAGCGTCGCGGTCTGCGCCGTCCGTGAAAGGGGATTGAGGTCGATGGTGATGACATCCTTCCCCATCTGCCGCAGGGCCTCGCACCGGTCGCCGTCCTCCAGCGGGACCAGGACCAGGTCGGCCCTCCCGATCCCGTCAGGGAGGCAGAGCGCCCGGTCATGGGAGAGCGGGATCAACCGCTCAGATGTCCCGTCGAGCACCTCGACCCCGTGCTCCTCCAGGAGTGCAGTGATCTTTGCCATCCGCTCCTCTGTCCGGTGGAAGAGGTTCACCTCCACCGCCGCCCCGCTCGCCTCCTGGAGGGCGGCAAGTTGATGGGCGCAGAGGGCCGCCGTGTTCCCGTTCACCGAGATGACCGGGTGCTCGGCCGAGAGGAGCATCGCCGCCGCGGTCCTCTCAGCCCTTGCGGCACTTGGGGTCGTCTGTTCACCAAGGAGATAGTCATAGGCCTCCCCCCGCCCCTCGGCGATCAAGCCCTCAGGGGCGACGATCTTTGCCCACATCGCCTTTGTCAGGCGGTCACGGACCATCAGCGCCGCATAGCGCGGATGGTCTTCTGGAATCTCTGTCATTCATGCACCTCCACAAGCCTGAACCCCTCTCGCGCCACGCTGAGAGGGATCGGGTCGCCAAAACCCGCGAGCACCTCGCCGGCACCCTTGCCGGCCGCAAAGACCCCGAGTCCGAGCATCGTCATGCTTGCCGGCACCCCTGCACGGTCGCAGGCATCAAGGGCCGCACGCACCTCAGGCCTCACCAGCCCGCTCTTCTCGGCAAAGGCGCGCGAGAAGGTGAAGAACTCGGCAAGATCGCGGGGACACCCGGGCGGGAAGGCCTCGGTCACCTGTGCCAGTTGTTCAGGGGAACCGATCACTTCAGGCGTCGGAAGAGGACCGAAGGAGAGGGCATAGACCGTCTCGTCAGACATCACTCTCGTGATCCTTGCGGCAGTCCCTGGTCCTTCGCGGCAGACCACGCCGCCGCCCTGGCAGGCCGCCACATCGCCAAGCCCGGTGTTGTGCATCACTTCGGCCTGGTGGGCAAGGGCGGCGATTCCCTCTCGACCAAGCCCGAGATCGAAGAGGGCGTCGAGGGCCGTGGCCGAGGAGAGGAGCGCCGCCGCCGAGAGCCCGAAGCCCGATCCGATCGGGAGACAACAGGTCGTCTCCACCCTGGCGGCGACCCCCAGTTCATGCATCAGATACTCAACCGGCGGCGATCCTGCAAAGGCGGAGAGCGTCCGGCCCTGATCGTCGACCTGTCTGATCGTAACCTCAGGGCGGGGGGCCACAGATGCCCGGGCTTGCACACCCTCCTCAACGACGATCCCGGCGCCAAGGCTCCCGGTCGTCTCAGGCGTCGCCCCGGCCACCTTCCTGAAATACCCGGAGATGTGCCCTGGACAGAAGGCTATCGCAGTGCGGACCATATCGCCTCTGCAACCTCCTCTTTGGTCCCTGAAACCTGCGTCTTCCCTTCGGCCGTCAGGATCTCGAACTCTCCGCCTGTCGCCCCCATCGCAGGCGGCGTATTCATCACCACCATGCTCACTCCCATCGTCCTGATCATCTCCTCTGCCCGTGCCTCCTCGGCCCACCCGAGTTTGAAGGCGACCGCCGTCCCCTTGAAGTCCTGGAGCACGGCGTCGAGCACTTTGGGGAGGGGGCGGAGAGTAAGAGACACCGGTGCACCGCTCGGGATCTTGCCTGGCGAGCGCACCGGGGCGAAGTCTGAGATCGCCGCCGCCGAGAGATAATAGTCGGCGCCTTCACGCACCGCCGAGATGGCGGCCTTCATCATCTCAGAGGCCGTCTCCACATGGACGTTCTTCACGCACGGCACCGGCGGCCCTGCATGGACCACCGTCGCCTCGGCCCCGAGCCTGAATGCTTCCAGGGCGAGCGCCCGGCCCATCCGCCCGGTCGACCTGGTGGTAAGCACCCGCACGTCGTCAACCGGTTCGGCACAGGCCCCGCTCGTGATGACCACCCGCTTTCCTGCAAGCGGTCTGCCAGAGAGGGCGCGCTCGACATGGAGGACGATCTCCTCGATGCCCGCGATTTTCGCCTTCTCCTCCTCGATCCTCGGCGGGACCACGTCGATCCCCCAACCGCGGAGTTTCTCAAGGTTTTCCACCACGCCAGGGTGGCGGTACATGCTCTCATGCATCGCCGGCACGACCACCACCGGCATCCCGCGGCCAAGAGCCGTCGTCGCGAAAGTGGTCACCGGAGTATCGTCGACCCCGACGGCGATCTTGCCGATCGTGTTTGCCGTGCACGGGGCGACGAGGAGGAGGTCGGCACACCCGCCTTCCCCGCAGTAGACCACATGCTCCACCATCCCGGTGCACCTCGTGATCGTCTCCCGCCCGGTGGCGTAGGTGAGAGCGTCAGGGTGGACAATCCCGCACGCCGCCCCGCTCATCACCGCCTGCACCACCGCACCGCGGCGACGGAGTTCGTGGGCGAGTTTCACCGTCTCGACGGCGGCGATGCTCCCGGTGACCGCCAGGACCACCGTCTTTCCGCTCAGCCTTCTGTCATCACTCATGAGAGCACCACGTCATGTACGACATGCCATATATGCGGGCCATATTTCTTTACTTTGCGGGTTGTGACCGCCGCAGTAAACCCGGCGTCCTTTGCCGCCGCCTCAGCCACCGCCGCGGCGTCCCCGAGGGCGTGGAGGTGGATGACTGTCCCGGCCTCGGCATGGGCGAGGGCCGCGGCGAAGAACCCGGGGGCGTCGAAGTGGCCCATCACCACCCGGTCGTAGACCCCGTCGAGGAGGTCGCGACAGTCGCCGCGTTCGGGCAGCACCCGCGCTTCGAGTCTATTCTCAGTAATATTTCTCCTGAGGTACCCAAAAGAGACCGGGTTGATCTCCATCGCATGCACTTCAGCCCCCGCGGACGCCATCGGGACCGTGAAGTAGCCAATCC
>JAQVHG010000147.1 GCA_028696365.1 Methanofollis sp. | reverse complement strand
TTCCCTTCCTCGACGTACTCCGCCGCCACGTCAAGCCCCGCGCAGGCGAGGTCGACAGAGGCGGCAAGCCCGATCTGCTCGGCGTATTTCAGGACTTCGATGGGGTGGACACCGAGGATGGGAAAGACCGTGACTCCCACCTCGCGGACCATCCCGGCGACCCGTAGGGTCTCATCGAAGGCCGTACGGTAGTCGTCCCCCTTCCGCGGGCAGACCCCGACCGAGTAGGCCGGGAGGGCGACCATGAAGACGTGCGTCCCGCCGGCACGCTTGAAGTCTTTCGCCGCCTCCACCCCGCGGCCATGGACGGGATCGAAGTGGATGTGGTCGTCGGTGATCGGGGTCTCAGGCAACTTCATCGATGGACCTGATGCTCATGAGAGGATACTCGCCGGTGAAGTGGAGTTCGGCGACGCACCTGGCCGTCCCGACCTTTGTAGCGATCTCCACCGAGAACATCGCCCCGGCCAGTTCTGAGTAGCCGAAGGGGTTGGCGGTCATCATCTCACGGTCCAGGCTGACATGGATCTCCTCGACGTACGGCTGGAGCCCGACGGCCTGTTCGATCGCGGTCTCCACGCTTGCGGCCGTCGCACGGGAGATCGGCGTACCGACCCACTGGTGGTAGAGGGCGCCGAGTTTGATCCCGGCCTCGAAGGCCGCCTGTTCACGGTCACTGCTCATGGAGGATCATGGGTGTTGATGGGATTTATAGGGTGGCGAGGGGAACGGGGGCACGCTCGCTCTTCAAGACAGCCCTTTGCCTTCCTGTCCTAATCTTGGGGGAGGATGGGGAGCAGAGCACATGGCACGAGTAGGGGGAAGACCACACTCACAGCAGGACAAAAAATGTTCTCCTCCCGAACCACCTCTAACAGGAATAGATGAGAGGCGACAACCCCTCATCAGGACATTCACGCAACTTTCCCACTCCCAATCTTCATCCAGAAGGTCTGGTGGCTGCGATATAAGGAAAGTTGAGATTATCTGAAGGTTTTCGAAAATATCGACTACGCGATGGTGTGGGAAGGCAATGGACCCATTCTTACATGGAGCAGAGGTGAACTAACAAAATGGAGAGTATCTACACAGTTTAATGTTCACAGATGATCGAAGATCTTTACTCTCAATAAAATTCAGAGCCTCACTCATCTATATGTTAGAAAATGGGAGCCTCTTTCAAAAAAAGAGAGAAAATTTTCAGGGCAGATACAGATAGATATCCCAGTTTCCACTGCGCTTATCCATCCAGACTACTTTCCCATCGTCGATTTTAGGAACCTGCTTCTCTGCAGGCACTGTACAGATCGCAGTCTCGACACCACTTGAGATGTCGTACATGTAGATGTCATAATCCCTGTCACGTGAGTCGTACCATACAATCTGGTCTCCATCAATCATTGGAGCGTACCGGTGACCACGTTCGGTGCAAATTGCTGATTTAACACCGGTGGAGAGATCATATAGATAGAGATAACGACCATCCTCAAAGACAATATAATCTCCAGAAATATCAGGGGATGTCTGATCCCCAGAACCTGCGACGATGGGGGTCTCTATACCGGTTGAGATGTCGTACATATAAATATCAAAATCCCCATTCCGACTATCATCCCAGACAATGCAATCACCATCTATCTCAGCCCCAGCCTGGAAACCAGGCGCAGTACAGATCGGAACCTGGTATCCATAATTAAGGTCCATCATGTAGATGTCAGGATTTCCATTCCTCATATCTGTCCAGATGATCCGGTCACCATCGATCCTTGGACCAGTCTGGTCGTAACGATAGGCACAAATTGGCGTTTCGGTGCCGGTAGAAATGTCGTACATGTAGATATCAGCATGGCCATTCCTTTCATCCTGCCAGACAATCCGATCCCCGTCAATCCGCGGGCCTGTCTGGCTACCCGGGGCGTCACATATTACACTTTCAATCCCGGTGGAAAGATCGTACATATAGATGTCCCACTCTCCATTCCTTTTATCATGCCAAACAATCCGATCCCCTGAGATGTCTGGAATCATCTGATCTCCAGAAGCTCCACAGATCGGGAACACAGCCCTGTACGGCACAATCTCCCCCCCATCATCCTCTGCCATCGCAGGCACAACACATGCCATACCCACCGCAATGAATGCGATGAGCACAGCATACATACTCAAGTCATTCCTCATTTGTATTCTCCTACACAGTTCCCTCCGGCGGCAGAGCGAAAGACATAGGTAGGATGAACGAACACGATGACTCTGTCTCCGAAGGATCCAGGGGCGGGGAATGGTCTCAATCAGCCTCCAACCCCCTTCGGGGCGTTTCAGAAACACCCACATATTTTAATCAAATTTATAATATATTTATAGGATATGATCACTCTGTCTAATTGTTGTGTGTCTCCTGTAATTTTGATGCTTCAAGAGAGAAGATAAAAAGAATACAAATAATTAATACTGCTGGCTGTAGTCTCAATCACCATTTAAGTATTATTATCACGTTATATTCACCAATGCGCGCGCTTGCTGGTCCTTACAAAACAAGTTTTCATTAGAGTGAATAGTCTCAATCATCAGGTCAAGGACTGACCGGATCCTTCCACACACCGATGAACCACGATGAGAGATTTTCATCGCGTATATTTGAGGCGTGCACTTGGCTCATACATGATTACCATGAAAATGATCCAGACGTTCTATTCTGGAGGCGTCCTGCGGTAAGAAGATATGAAAGGCGCGATCGATCAGACGTGCCGCCCGTCGTGTAGAATTTCACCGTCGTCTCGCGCCAGGGGCAGCGCCCCCGGATCTCCACGGACGAAGATAGCCGAAGGACGGCGGTTGAGCGGTGTTCACCACCCGTCACCCTTGTCATGAGGGGAGTGAATGAACCACGACGAGAGATTTCGTCGCGTATACTTGAGGCATACGCCCGGTTCATACCTCAAAAATTAGAATAATTGACTCTATAGAAAAACTCCCTCTCTCCTGGTTCGAGTGCGATCCGCCCACCTTTCCCCATGAACGCGCCCCCCGGTGAGATGATGGGGAAGGTGGCGAGGATTCTACAGAGCCAGCAGTCGAGAAGATCTTTCTTCGAGAGCATCCCGGCCCAGGTAAGGGGGAGGTGACGATCAGACGTGCCGTCCCTCATCAGAGAATTTTCCCAGTAGTTCCGCACTTGGAATTTACGAGCGTAAAAGACTCCACAATGATTTTCCTCTGAGATGTGTGCAGGGTTCATGCCTGGTTTGCACCTTCACACCACCTTCGCACTTTGGGGGTGGAAAGATGGGATGGGGCAGGATGGCGACCGATCAGGATTTTCGCATCATTTAGAGTAGTACACGCGCGTATAAAGTGATCTTTGCACTGAAATAGAAGAACACAGAGCATGGTCGGTGGGTGTGGGTGTGTTTCCCTGCGGGGTGCAAACGATTTTGAATTCTCTCCTGGCGGAGGCGAATTGTAATATGAGAGAGGTTACGGTGACGGATTGGTTCGCACCCCCCTGGTGCGAAGTGTCGGGGGCGGTGTGCAAAGTGAAAGAATGGAGGGGTCGAGAAGATCATTGATCCCTAGACATTGTGGAAATCTTCTTGAGTTCATTCATAGTTCGTTCATGATGCCTTCCCGACCCTATCGTGCTCCCAGGGGTCCGGGCGGCACTCGCCCCCGGCATATGATCTGGGAAGGCACGTCGATCAGAATGGCAGCCCACAGAAAAATGAAGAAATTTATATTTCTGTAGAAATCCCCCTGATAAAAATCTCTGGCGGGGGGCTTGCCGCCCCCCGAACCCTCCGCCACACGATAGGTCGAGGACGGCAGCCCTTTCGTCACAGTTGCCCGTGATGCCTTCCCGACCCTATCGTGGTCCCGGGGGTCCGGGGGCGGCGCCCCCGGTCAAAGAGGTAGGAAGGCGGATGACACGCATTCTCCCTACGATAAGTGAGGGATTCTACAAAGCCAAAAATCTTCCAAGGTCGATCACAAAAAGAAACGGTATATTCCTAGAAGTCATCCCAAAACTCTCCAGCCTTCCCCCTTCTCAGAAGAGAGCACTAAATCTGGTGGAGAAATCTTCTCTCTCTTCGTTGCCCAACGATGCCTCACAAGAGGTGAGGATTTCTACAAATCTAAAAGATCCAAAAAAGCACACCGAAGACCAACAGTCCTCTCAACTGTATGTTATCTGTTCCACCCAAATCTCAAAAAAATCGTCCCCCACCTTATCTCCTCATGAAAAAAGGGTCCAGGGCCTGAGGCCCCACGACCCCACCGGTGGTATTCTACCCTGTATCGAGAGGGGACCTGGTATTGTTCCCAAAAAAGAACGGACCTGGGAGGGGATCAGATGATGATCGCCTGGGTCTTCTCGTCCTTCTCCACATCGAAGTCGGTGACCGCCGCCTCGGTGGTGATAAGCATCCCGGCGATGGAGGCGGCGTTCTGGAGCCCACTCCTGACCACCTTGGTCGGGTCGAGGACACCGGCCGCGGCGAGATCTTCAAAGATTCCGGTCTTGGCGTTGTACCCGATCTGCATATCGGTGTCGGCCTTCACCCGTGCGACGACCTCGGCGCCTTCCAGTCCGGCGTTCTCCGTGATCTGGCGCATCGGTTCTTCAAGGGCACGCCTGACGATCAGGAGCCCGACCTGCTCGTCGCCCTCGAACACGACATCTTCGAGTGCGGACTGTGCTCTGAAGAGTGTGACCCCGCCGCCGGCGACCACGCCCTCCTCGACCGCCGCCTTGGTGGCATTAAGGGCATCGTCGATCCGCATCTTCTTCTCTTTCTGCTCGGTCTCGGTCGCCGCACCGACCCGGATCACCGCCACGCCACCGCCGAGTTTGGCGAGACGCTTCTTGAGATTCTTCTTCTTATATTCGGTGTCGGCGATCTTGATCTGAGACTCGATGAGTGCGACCCGCTCGTCGATGGCGGACTTCTGGCCCTTGCCACCGACGATGACGGTCTTGTCATGGTCGACCTTGACATTCCTGGCATGACCGAGCATCGCCTCGCTAACCTCTTCGAGTTTGTAGCCGCGCTCCTCAGAGACGACCGTGGCCCCGGTGAGCACCGCGATATCATCGAGCATCGCCTTCTTCTCATCGCCAAAGCCAGGCGCCTTGACTGCACAGACCTTCACCGCACCCCTGATCACGTTGAGAATCAGCGCCGCCTGAGCGTCGCCGTCCACGTCTTCTGCGATGATCAGAAGGGGCTTGCCTTCAGAGGCCGCCATCTCAAGGGCCGGGACGATCTGCTTCACTGTCGAGATCTTCCGGTCGGTGACAAGGACATATGGATCCTCATACTCGCAGACCTGCCGCTCAGGGTCGGTGACCATGTACGGGGAGAGGTAACCGCGTTCAAACTGCATCCCCTCCTCGACCTTGAGGGAGGTCTCCATGGTCTTCGAGTTCTCGACCGAGATGACCCCATTGTATCCGACCTTCTCCATGGCGTCGGCGATGAGCCGCCCAGTCTCTTCGTCATTGTTGGCAGAGACCGTGGCGACCTGAATGATCTTCTCCTTCTCCTGGACCGGGATGCTCTGCTCTTTGATGTGGTCCACGACCAGGCCGACGGCGCGGTCGATGCCGTGCTTCACTTCGATCGGGTTGGCGCCGGCAGCGATGTTCTTCATCCCTTCGGCGAGCATCGCCTGGGCAAGGAGGGTTGCGGTGGTGGTGCCGTCGCCGGTGTTGTCCTGGGTCCTGGGGGCCACTTCTCTGACAAGCTTTGCTCCCATATTCTCGAACTTGTCAGAGAGTTCGGTCTCCTTGGCGATGGTCACGCCGTCGTTGGTGACGAGCGGTTTTGACCCGCGGTCCAGAACGAC
>JAQVHG010000146.1 GCA_028696365.1 Methanofollis sp. | reverse complement strand
GGTGACAGAATCTGTCGAAAAAGTTCTGACATCGATCAAAATGGACCCCGCTTTGGTCGTGATGTACACTGACAATATCAGAGACCAGGTCTTTACTGCCATGGGATATGACCAGTTTGGGGACGAGATCACGCCGCTGACATTCACGTGGTCAAGTACCAATGAGAGTGTCGGGACTGTGGATTCCTCAGGTACATTCACAGGTCTCTCAGTTGGGACTACAGATGTACAGGCACAGAGCGGCACGGTGACCGGGACTGCGGAGGTTGTGATCAAGCCGCACCCAGATTGGCATGTCGACCTGATCGGGGCAGTGAACAGAACCCTGGACCGTCCTACGATCATCGACCTCTCCAGAGATGGGCCTCTCCCATATACCGATCCAAGTGGGAAAACATGGGAGGGCGCCAGTCTCTCTGCAGTCATCGGTCTTGTCGACGACCAGGACCCTGCTACATTCAATACCTCGCTGGCAGACCGTGACTACACGGTCACCGTCGTCGGAAAGTACGCAGGCAATGACAAGACAGTCCAGATCAGCAGCCGTGAACTCATTGAAGGGGACAAGACCTTTATCGCTGCATATAAGTTGAACGAGTTTGAGATCCCAGAGGCGCCTGTCGACGGCCGAACTTTCTGGCCGTTGAAATTAACAGGTTCTGGTATTGCGAATCATGGTAGAAATCTTGAACAGATCACAGAGATCTCTCTTGAGTTTCCTCCTGATGTCAGAGAGATTAATATCACGCCCGATATTGTAAGAACCTGGGAGAGTGGGGATCCGATCCAGTTCACCGGGAAGGCATATGATCCATCCGGGGTTGAGATCCCATTTGTTCCATTTAAGTGGATGAGTAGCAATGCCTCGGTTGGCACTGTGAATGAAACTGGGTACTTCACCATTCATGGTACAGGTACGACTGAGGTTTGGGCAAGTTTCGCCGGAGTTGAGGGTTCGGTGAAGGTCTATGTGTATCCTGACGCCCTTCCCCCTCATACCTGGATCGTCGATCAGGCCGGCAACGGTGATTTCAGAACAATTACTGAAGGTGTTGCCTGTGCACGCGATGGCGATACTGTCCTTGTCAGGGATGGAACTTATGATGAGTTGTTTAAGATTGAGAAGGGGATTACGCTCAGATCAGAGAATGGTCCTTCAAACACCATCATCACGAATGATAAAAGCGCCTTTATGATCGAGGTCCTGGTTGACAATGTAACGATATCTGGTTTTACACTAAAACAGACTGGATTTGCAACATATGCGCGTAAAAATGCGATAAGAATTACGGAAGGCGACAATTGCACAATTTCAGGGAATATTTTTTCGGAAACGAAGTACTGTATCTATGTATATAAGGGGCATGTGAGTTCTCTGACAATTGCAGGGAATAGATTCAACAGCCCCGGAACAGCGATAAGTTTAGAGACGTGCGACCATGCGGTTGTTAAGGATAATATCATCGACAATGTTCGTATTAACGCAATTATAGTGGCTGGAAATGGACAATCTCCTGGAAATATTGTAGAAAATAATACAATCAGTTGTATCTTTGGTAAAGGTACAGGAATTGACTCTTGGTACTGTAGCGATGTGAATATTTCTAATAACGTAATTTATGATGGTGCAACAAGTGGGGTAGCTATTCTTGATGGGCAAGACATCGTCGTTAAGGATAATGTCATTGGTGTATGCACAGAGATGAATATCTATCTGGGGGAATCTATACAAAACATTACGCTCGCCGGGAATGAACTGAAGGGAGGCAAAGATGGTATATTCTATCTTGAGAAAGTCAAGGGTGAAAAATCCATTGACATATATATGAACAACATCAGCACCCATCCAGAAAATCCGGATGGTATTATGTACTGTTATCGTTGTTCCCCCCTCACATTGAACTCCACAAAGCCGGTTGATTACATCTATAACGGTGTCACATACTCCAATATCACCGGCAACTACTTTTCCACCTACACCGGCACCGACTCCGACGGCGACGGACTCGGCGACACACCGTTTACGGCAGGGGACACAGATCACTACCACCCCCTCGTCTCCCCGATCGATGCCTATCTCGTCCTCACGCCGACGACCATCACCATAACCCCGGCCGCCGCGACCCTCGAGGTGGGCGAGGGCGTGCACTTCACGGCCGAGGTCTTCGACCAGCGTGGAGAGGCGATGCCCGGCACCGTGCCGGTATGGTCGAGTAGCAACACGACCTGTGGTGTCGTGAACGCGACCACCGGGTACTTTGACGCCCTCTCGCCTGGAAACGTGACGATCAGCGCCAGCTGCGAGGGGTGCACCGAGTCTGCGGATATCACGGTGGTCCCCGCGACGAAGAAGACGGAGACGGTCTCCTTCGAGGTGCCGGAGTGTACCTTCACTGAAGACAGCAGCGGGACGCGTTTTGTCTCGGTCAACGCGAGCAATGCTGATATCGAAGATGACCGCCTCACCCTGCAGGGTGACGGCTTCATCCTGACGGTCATGACCACGTCGATGGAGGAATCGGTGGACGGTCGGCTCAACGCGACCTATGACGCACTGGTCCTCGAGACCGATCCCCTCGTCGCCGATCTCCCGGCGCCCGGCCTGGTCTCAGGGAGCATCCGCACCAATCTCACCTGCCTGCCGGCCAGTGCGGGTATCACGACCACCCTCAACCAGACCGTACCTGAAGAGGCCATCTCCGCCTTCCAGCTTGCCGCGAGCGATGTCGGCCTGGAGGTGGACGAGGTCGCCTTCACGATGAACATCGTGAAGACGAACCTGACGAACGGCGAAGAGATCAACGGTGCGGTCGTGAGGATGGAGATCGACGAGGCATGGGTTGACGCCCATGGCGGCACCAGTGCGGTCAGGATCATCAGATTGGGAGAAGATGGGGTGAAAGAGGTGCTGGAGACCGAGTACCTTGGTCTTGATGCATCAGAGAAGATGGTCTTTGAGGGCTATTCTCCGAACGGTTTCTCGCTCTTCGGCCTTGTCGCGATCTCGTCACCGTCGGTACCAGGGTCCCAGAAGTCTGTGAGTGGATCCTCATCTGGTGGAGACCGGTCAGATGTGGCGTCATTTGCCGGATCGATCCCAGAAGGTGAGGAGCAGACCTTCTCCATAGATAAGACGGCGATCGACCGGATCACCGTGGAAGCATGGGACGAACTCTCCGGCTTCTTGGTCACCGTGGAGAAGGCTTCGCTCCCTAAGGGTATCGAGATGCCTGCTTCTCCAGCCTATGAGATCCAGAAGACGACCCTGCACCACACCGACCCTGCCGCGATCGCCGGACTGGTCCTTGAGTTTTCTGTACCGAAGACCTGGCTGGATGCACATGACCTCTCTGCGAAACAGATCACGCTCATGCAGTACGCCAACGACAGGTGGAGATCCCTCCCGACCTCGATCCTGAATGAGGACAACGAGAAAGTGTATTACTCGGCAGAGGCCGACAGGTTCTCGTACTTCGCGATCGTCTCAGTGGAGGTCACTGCTGCAGAAGCATCTGTGCCGGCAGAGGAGACACCAGTCCCGACGACAGCAGAGGTGGCACAGACTACTGAGACGTCCACCCCCACACCGACCACCACCGCTCCCAGGCAGACCCCGGTGATGTGGGGACTTGCTCTCATTGCCGTGGGTGCGGCGGCTGTGATGAGAAGAAAATAATTTTTTTGGTCCTGTAGAACCCATCTTCTATTGTGGGGGGATGTGTGTCCCCCGCCTTCCCAATAGTCTCTCGCCATGGACTCTGCCCCCGGACTCCCAAGAGCAAGATTGAGGAAGGAAGGCAGAATGGACGACTATGAGGGGAGAGTTGCAGTCTTAGACTCGCTCGTGTGGCGGGGGTCTGGGGAGGTGCACCCCCCGGCGCGATGCAGATGGGGAGGCACTTAATCAGAAGAATATTCTTACAGATCCATGAGGGTTTCTACACAACTATTTTTTTAGAGGAGCATATCCAAAAACTCTCTAGGGTTGAAGACCTCCTCGAACTGAAGTGCTTCCTTCCAGAAATTCTCAACCCTCTCCTCGACCGTGGGGCTTGGCCGCCCCCCGAACCCCCCCCACCGATGAAGATTGGCGGAGGATTGCGTCCTGTCTTCATGATCTTTACTCTACCTTCCCATCGCCATCCCAGGGGTGCGGGGGCAGCGCCCCCGGCGGAGGCGTGGGGGAAGGGGACGAATGCATGGATGCGCGATGAAGAAACTGGGATCTCTTCATTGTTATCCATCGCTCTCAATCGGTGAGGAGGAGGCGGGTCAGAGAGTTTTGGGATGACCTCGAGGTCACCATGAACCTTGGGCTCAGACATATGCGATGAAAATGATCATAGGTCTCTGGATTTTGCACTGATCTGTGTGCCCCCTTCAGAGCAAGACACTATGTGAGAAGATCATCACGTGGCCACCTCTGCCTATCAGGTGTGCCTTCCCCCATCATCATGCCGGGGGCTCGGTACGAGATGACAGTAAGCATTCAGCGATTGAGGGGGGCACCTCTGAACGGCGTGCCTTCCCCCGTGAGGAAGATAGAGCAAGGAAGGCAGAATGGAATGGAGAGGGTGCTGCCGTTCTTGGCTCTATTTTCTGGGGGTGACCAGGCAGCCAGCCCCTCGAAGATATAGCCATCCAGAGGTTCTCTAAAGGGCTGCTCTCTTTCTGATTTAAGGCCTACTGGACTGATATTCTAGATCATTCCCATGGCCAACACCTTATTCTGCCTACTTTGATGCCCAGATCGTCCTTGAATCGCGCCAAATTCCATGTGATTTCCTGCCCCACACGTCTCCTCCCATGAAGTAAGATGACCTTATCTATCCTATGGAGTTTTACCGCGCAGAAAAAGGGCCATGAGAATCGACGATAATGTGAGATATAGGTGATCAGATGTGTTTCTATGAAGATCATTGGATCTCTTCAATATAAGTCCAGATCAGTGGTCATGGTCACGAAACGGGGGCCGATATGGGCGTGTTTTTGATGGGTTGGGATTGGTTAGTGGGGGGCCGAGGGGCCTGACCTGGGTGATCTTTCGTGCGACCCCGTTAAGATCATAGAGGGGTATTCTCTTTAAAATTGATATTAGAACTAAAATTGCAGTTTTATTCGGATATGGTCAGTAATAGACTATTTAATTCTATAAATGTGCCATATAATCTTTCTTTCTGAACGGTAAGTGGCTGTTCCCATCTCGTATCTGCGATTCATTTATCCATGATGACGCCGAATATTTCGGTAACGAAATTTCCGGTGTATATACCATGATCGTACTGACACCCGACGAAGTGAGAGAGCGGTTCGGGCCGCTCTTTGCAGAGAAATTTATCGTGATGGTGGACGAGGAGAAGGGCCTGGCCGAGATCCTGGAGACCTGCCGGCATCGCGGTAGCATCGAGTGGGACGTCATGAACCGTCGGCGTGCTGGCGGGGCGCTGACCGCGGTCGACGTCCAGGGATCGTCGATGACCATGACCGCACGTCTTGGGGAGTACGAACCCCACTTTGGGGCGGCTGGTCAGGAGATTGGTGGCCAGGCCCTTGCCGGGGTCGAGGTACAAGGCGACGAGGTCGTGACCACCTGGGCCGGGATCGCCGGTGCAGGTGTCGGCGTCGCTGCCTGTCTGCCCCAGGCTCCTGGCGTGATCAGAGCCGAATACCCAACCGAGGAAGACCTGCACATCGGTGGGGCACGTGTCTGCCGGGTGCGGATCGTCTCGCCGAAGTATGAGAAGGTGACCATCGGGATCGACGACACCGACACCAAGGAAGACGGGGCGACCTGGGTACTGGCCCTCAAGTGTGCCGAGGCGTGCAAAGTCGCGGGAGCAGAGT
>JAQVHG010000145.1 GCA_028696365.1 Methanofollis sp. | reverse complement strand
TAGATGTCGAAAACTGCCCCTCTCTCACCGGCCCGTCCACCAGAATATCGTTTTATATTGACCGGAACCTCAAATGTCCATCCCCTCTCCGACGTATATTCTGCATCCACGCCGATCTCGGCCAGGTCCAAAATACTCACCTTCCCTGTCGGGGTGATGTTCATCCCGACCTTTTCATATTCCTGATATTTTGCCTCCATACTGACTTCTTCCGGGGCCACCAGCAAGATCTTTGAATGATCCTCGATCTCGATACGAAAACGAGCCCAGTCAAGATATGTTCTGGTCGGATCCTCCATAAGAACAGTAAAATCAAGCATGAGACTCCAGAAGGAATAGTCTGTCAGCAGTGTGGCCCTCTCAGGGCGATCTTTCAGTAACTCATCGAGGGCATCTTCAGGGACTTTTCTGAGAGTCGGCGACAGATAGGCACTCCCCTGTGGTTTCTTCAGATATGCCGCCGCCCTGAACTCTTGTTCAGATGGTGCAATAGAGAGTTTCAGTTCGGTCCTGACACCCTCAAGGTGTTCTCCCTCTAAGGACATGGGGAGATGACCGCTATACCTGCAGATATATTTTCCTGGAGGGCACAGGGCGGTGGAAGAACCCCTCACTGATCTCAGGAGAGTGCGCGCAGGAGAGTGAGCGCCAATCACTTTCCCCACCTCGATCATCTCCACCAGAACAATGATAAGACAGAGAAAACAGCATAGGCGATATTGAGAGGAAGAGACGTCCTTCCCTCATGTCTTCTGTAGGGTGCAATCGCAGGGATCATGCGAAGACTCGTAGGGAGGTCTTCGTGTGGCCAGTACCGCGCCACCGAGCAGGATAGGAAGAGTTTCAGGATGACTCACATGTCTTCTTTAGCGTCCAGAAATCTCGCAAGCCCACAGGCTCACCAGGCAGGAGAAACGAAAAACAGCAATACTTCTGAATGTTAAGGAAAGAAAGAGGGGAAGTTCAGGCGGACTTCGCCGCGAGTTCAACATCCTCTTCCTTGATCGTCTTGCGACCAGCGTGCTGAGCAAGACGGTTGGCTTCCTTGGTCAGGGTAGCGATATAAGCCTCGGCCTTTGCAACAAGGGCCGCCGCTGCATCGCTGCCAACTCTCTCAGCACCATTCTTCTTAGCGATTCTGACAACCGCTGCAATTGGTAAGTCTGCCATGTCCAATTACCTCTAAATTATCAGTTCCTCGAAGAGTATTTAAATCTTTCCACTTGAACCGGCTATTATGGCTTTCAATATGACATTGGAGAGGGAATCTAGGTTCACACACGGTTTAGGTGAAGGAAATTGCCCAAAATAATTCTATGAATTTTAGCGTCCCTTTCGGCAAAAAAAAGGATTTAATCGTGTTTCCAAGATTTTGTCATCGACGAAGCGAGAAGAAGAGCGCCCGAATAGTCGGGAGAGGCGCGCGAAGAATCTACAAAGATAGGCCCTATATTGACCACCGGCGCCCCATGCCCTGCTCCCCCCCCAAGGAAGGTAAGCGTGCGAAAGATGAGGTTGCCTGTGATTCCGTCAGGTGCGATGACCACCCCACACTCCCGCACCGCATCCTCGATGCGGACCTCGCAGTGTTCTGCCCCCCCCAGACAGGCAACCAGTTCGGCGTCGGCAAGCGACCGGTCCACCGCCTGGTGTCGGCCCACATCGCCGTACCTCCCGCCAGAGAGGACGGCGACACGGTCGGAGAGACCAAACGAACGCGCGATCGGCCGCGCCTTCTCGACGAACGCGAGTTTCTCGGTGACCGTCCAACCCTCATCCACCCCTACCGGGGCAAAGAGAAACTGAATGCCATCTGCGGTCTCCAAAAGGGCGATCCGCTCCAGATGATCAACGCCACACCCTGCCCTCAGACACCGCAGCGTCTCATTGGCCGGCAGGGTGCCCCGCACCGCCCCCTCGATCCGCCCAGCCAGGAGGTCATCGACCATCATCTCCCAGGGCCGCTCGCTCTCCCGCGTCTCGACCTCAAGACCGTCCATCGCGCCGGGGCAGCAATAACAGACGACCTGCACCCGGCCTGCGACCTTCCTGACACTCGCGGCGACCTTCTCAGGGTCGCCTCCGGCACCGATCCCGATGCTCATACCAGGTCTGTAGTGTTGATGATCCGCATAATCCCCTCGGTCTCAAGATCGAAGACCGAGGTGGTGGCCCCCTCATACGAGACCGTAAGGGTATGAGTGTCGTTCACCCACCCGATCGGCTGCGCCGTCATCCCGGCTTCCTCAAAGAGCCGGCAGACCTCCTCAGTGTGCTCGTCATAACAGGTCATGATAAAGCCCATCCCCGGGTACATCCTCACCCAGTGCTCAAAGGTGATCCCATGCTCCTTCAAGTCAGGACGCGGGATGGCGTCGAGTTCCACCTCAGCCCCCTTCTTTGAAGTCTCAAGGAGCATCCCTAGCGTGCCGATGACCCCAGGGTTGGAGATATCCTTGGCCGCCGTGACCAGGTGACGCCTTGCAAGTTCTTGCATCACCCCGATCTGCCCGCGCACCTCCTCGGCCGACCTCATCGTCGCTGAGTCCCAGTTCAAGATACATGACGGGTGTACCCGGCCATCGAGGTCGATCGCCGCCACGACCCGATCCCCGTTCTCAGCAGTACTCGAATAGATGACATCATCGACCGGCATCGAACCCATGATCGCAAGATCGATGACTGAGTATGGCGTGTCGGGGTGGAGATGTCCGCCCACGATCGGGACGCCGAATTGCTCGGACGCCACCTGCATCCCCCTTGTCACCTCATTGCAGAGTTTCCCGTCGGTAAACGAGAGGACATCAACCATTGCAAGGGGCCTGCCGCCCATTGCAGCGATGTCGTGCACATTCACCAGCACCGCACAGTAGCCAGCCCAGAATGGGTCAGCTTCCATCAGTTTGCTCCATATCCCATCTGCTGCCAAGAGGAGGGCCATGCCGTCCTGCCTGATCACAGCGGCGTCCTCCCCAAAAGACGCAACGACGTCGGGCTGGTCATTGATCTTGAGATTCTCGATCAACTCGCCAATCGCGCGTTTTCTCGTAACCCCCTCATATTCCCGGACTGATCTGGCGACCGAATCGGAGGAACAGTTGTCTACCACGATAACACCAACATCCTGTAAGCTTGTATGGTACTCTTTTTCATCAAAGATAATGTATTTGATTGCTCGCCAGAGCCTCATGCAGCCAGAGCCATGGACCATACCACTCAATATTTGAGATCCCCGCCCCTATGATCCTGCATATGGACTGGACCGAGAAGTACCGCCCACAGAACCTCCAGGACCTTGTCGGGAACAGACCAGCCGTGCGTCAGCTCTACGAATGGGGGCGGTCATGGACGAGAGCAAGCCCGCCCCTCATCCTGTATGGGAAACCAGGCATAGGCAAGACCTCGAGCGCCCACGCCCTGGCACGCGACCTTCACTGGGAGGTCGTCGAACTGAATGCAAGCGACCAGCGGACGAAAGCCGTCCTTGAACGAGTCGCTGGGACTTCGAGCGCCACAGCAAGCCTGCTCGGCGCCGAGCGGAAACTGATCCTCCTTGATGAGGCTGACAACCTCCACGGGACCGCCGACCGGGGGGGAGCGCGCGCGATCATCGAGATCGTCAGACACTCCTGCCAGCCGATCATCCTCATCGCCAACGACCTCTACGGCCTCCCCAGGGAACTGCGGGCCATCGGCGAGCCAGTCCAGTTCAGGGCCATCCAGGCCCGTTCCATCGTGCCGCGGCTCAGGGAGATCTGCCGGTGCGAGAGGGTCTCCTGCTCACAGGACGCTCTCATGGCGATCGCCGAGAGTGCCGGGGGCGACATCCGTGCCGCAGTCAACATGCTCTATGCCTCGGCCCTCGGTAAGAAGGAGGTCAGTGTCGATGACGTCCACACCAGCCAGAAAGACCAGCGGTCAACGATCTTCGACCTCGTCGCCTCGATTTATGCAGGAAGAAAGTCAGACACCGAACTGGACAAACTTGGCTGGGAGGTGGACGAAGATCCAGGGACCGTCCTCCAGTGGCTGGAAGGAAACCTCCACACTCTCCAGCACCCTGAGGCCGAGACGCGGGCATACGCCCCCCTCGCGAGGGCCGACGAGTGGCTTGGGCTCACCCGCCGCCGGCAGTACTTCGCGCTTTGGAAATATGCAAGGGCGATGATGATCCTCGGTGTCAAGGAGGCTGCCGGGGGAGCAGGTGCCCACGGCAGACTGATGCCCCCTGCCAGGTGGCGGCGGATGAGCAGCGCGCGCAAACAGAAGTCGATCCGGACCTCAGTGATGCAGAAACTCTCCCACGCCCTCTCCGTCCCGCAACATACCATCAGAGAGGAATATCTCCCCCTCATCACCCTCCTCATCGACGAAGACCCTGCCCTCTATGCAGAGGCGCTTGTCTTCGACGCTGACGAACTGAACTTCTTCCTCCACGATAAAAAACGTTCAAGAGCAGTAATAAAAGAACTCAAAGCCGCCGAAAGGGCACGAAAGAAGAAAGAGAAAGAAAAAGAGAAGGAAAGGAAGAAAATAGAGAAAGAGAAGAAGAAGGCCGAGGCGAAATCTCGCGAAGATCCCCCAGCACCTGAGGAGAAACCGCAGCCAAAGGTGAACCAGGCCACCCTCTTCGACGCCTTTTAGGAATTATTTTGGCCTGATGGGCTCTGGAAAAACCTTCACCTTTCTGTAGGGAGAATAGGTGCCTCTCGCTAGGGGCGCTGTGCCGCCCCCCTGGAACCCCGGGACCACGATGAAGCGAATGCTCGCACAGACACCACGACGGGGAAGGTGCCGTCCTCGACCTTTTCGTGCGGCGGGGGGACAGGGAGGTGCAACCCCCCCATCACCGAGAGGGACCAGGAGGATTTCTACAGAGCCGGAAAGGTAGGAAAAACCATGAAGACGGGACACAATCCTCCGCCAACCTTCATCAGCGAGGAGTCCAGGGGCGCGCCCCCGGCACGGAGATGTAGGAAGGAGGAAAGTGTGATGATCAGGCGTGCCGCTCTCAATCGCAGAATCTTCATCCCAATCTCGTACCGGGGGGTTACACCCCCCAGACCCCCCACGACGACGATAGGTGGGGGCGGCGATGGCACTCGATCCCCACCGGTTCTCCTGTCTTGGAAAGAGAGAGCAAGCGGAGATAAATTTTCAACCGCGTATGCTTGAACCCCAGGTTCATACCAGATTCTACAGAACCAGAAAAATTGGCTCTGTAGAAACCCTCACTTATCGTTTGGGGAATGTGTGTCACCCACCTTCCCACCTCTTCTACCGGGGGCGCTTGCCGCCCGGACCCTCGGGATCACGATGAGAATAGGAAGGCAGAATAGAAGACTACAAAGAGAGTGCTGCCGTCCACGACCTATTGTGGTGCGCGGAGTTCGGGGGGCGGCCAAGCCCCCCGCAGAGAGAACTGTCCTGAGGGTTTCTACAGAGTCGAAAAATTTCTTTCTCCACGATCACTTCTTGTGACGATAATACCGGTGAAGCCTGACACCGCACTCGATCCGCTCGCCCCCATCCAGGTAGACCTCATCTCCCAGATGGTAGACAAGGAGGTCGCACCCAAGCGCCTGTGCAAGGTCGATGAGGGGCGGAACCATCTCGACCCCGGGCCTCACCGCATAGACGAGGTCGGCGCCCGCATACCAGGGGAGGTCAGGGGAGAAGACATCGTCCCTTCTCGTCTCCACCCCGACCACCGGCAAGGGGTCTCTGATATCAGTCGCCCGCACCCGCAACCCTGCCCGGCGGCACGCGACTGCAACATCAGGATTTCTTCCGATGCCGATCTCGACGACGTCAAGATATTTTTTAGCTATATACTCTGCGATACAGC
>JAQVHG010000144.1 GCA_028696365.1 Methanofollis sp. | reverse complement strand
TGAGGTATTGGTTTCCGCCGTACTCGTGGACCATCGAGACGTTGGACGAGTCGATGGTGATCCCGCGGGCCTGCTCCTCCTCGTCAGAGTCCATGAAGAGCTGGTGCCCGGCAAGTTCCTCCGAGATCATCCCGGCACCTGCAAGCAGGTTGTCGGAAAGGGTGGTCTTACCGTGGTCGATGTGCGCTACGATACCAATGTTGCGGATCCGCTCGGGCTTGTCCATCAGCTCGGTGACCCGCTCTACCATCTTTTTTCTTCTAGTCATGGAAACGCCTCAGACACAAAAAAAAGTAATTACCGTGCAGCCTTGGCAACACGCTCGCGTTCCTCTTTCTTCGAGACCGAGAAACACTTGGAGTCACCCTTGGCTGCGGCGATCAGTTCGTCGGCAAGGACGTCAGAGGCCGACCGCCTGCTCTTGCGAGAGCCGTTGTAGGTCGCGGTGGCAAGGAACCCAATGGCCGCGTCCACCCTGCGCTGCGGGGCGGTGTCGACCGACTTCGGGACATTGATCCCACCGTACTTCAGCCTGACCGTCTCCTCGCGCGGACCCGCATTAGCGACCGCATCAACAAGGATCTGGACAGGGTTGGTCTTGGTCTTCTTATAGACCCTCTCGAAAGCCTTCTCGACGATCTTGCTTGCCACCTGCTTCTTGCCGGTGTTGTGCTCGGTCAGCATGATCTTGTTGATCAGGCGCTCGACGATGAGCATGTCACTCTTGGCAAACTGCTGCTGCGAGAGCTTCCCACAGGAGTGCGGCACGATCATAGAGGTGATGTTGACATACCTGGCAAGCCCAGGGTCGTTGATCTCCACCTCTGCGAGGTCCCACTTGTTGAAGAGGAGCCTCTTTGCACCGGTTTCCTGCTGCGGTTCTTCTGCCTGGACAGGAGCTTCTACTTCCGTCATCATGATCACCTGCGCGGCTTCTCCTTACGGCCAAGCACCATCTCCGGGAGGGAGACGTCGTTGACCTTGGTCACTGCAAAGCGGACCCCAGGAATATCACCCTTGGACCGACCGAGACGGCCGCCGATACCCTCGATGGTGACCTCGTCGTGCTCGTCGATGAAGTTGATCGCACCGTCGCCGACGGCGAACGCCGTGACCTGACGACCGTTCTTGATCAGCTGCACGCGCACGCATTTCCTGATTGCCGAGTTCGGCTGTTTTGCCTCGACCCCGACCTTCTCGAGCACGATGCCGCGGGCCTGCGGTGCGCCCTCGAGTGGGTCAGACTTGATATCGAGCATCAGTTCACGGCGTGCGTAGTTTACGTCGCTCCAACGAGTCTTGTTGGCCTCACGCTTCAGTTTTCTGGCTGCGAATTTACCCTTTCCCATTGAATACCCTCTCTGGAGTTGAATTCCTGGATGTGGATACTCCTCACTGTGGTATATACCAAGGTGTGGATTGAATTTATGTATTGTCCATCATCCCGAAATCTGGTAGTATTCATGGGACGTACACTATAATAATCTTATATCCCTACCCGCCGAATGATACATGATGGTCACCTGTATCTATAAGGACACACACTTTGACGCGAGCCACCGCCTGCTCCACTATAAGGGCAAATGCAACCGGCTCCACGGCCACCGGTGGCGGGTGGAGGTCTGGGTGAAGGGGACGCCAGACCCGGAGACCGGGATCCTCATCGACTTCAATACCATAAAAGAAGTGGTGGACCGTTTCGACCACCAGGTGATCCTCAATGAGGACGACCCCATGGCCGAATGCCTGCACCATTTCCAGGAGGTCGTGACCACCCACGGCGATCCGACAAGCGAGGTGCTCGCCGAGGTCATCACCGACCTCATCAATGAGGCGTGCGCCAGTGAGGAGAGCGACGCAAAAGTGAGCAGGATCAGGGTCTGGGAGGCCGAGACCTGCTACGCGGAGATCGAGTATGCGGGTCTGTGAGATCTTCGGGTCTCTCCAGGGGGAAGGGAGACACCAGGGGCGCCCCACCACGTTTGTCCGTCTTGCCGGCTGCAACCTGCGGTGCCGATGGTGTGACACCCCTGGAGCGCAGGACTCAGAGGACGGCGAAGAGGTCAGCGTCGATGTCGTCCTCGACCAGATCTGGCGGATGCGTCGTCGGCACGTCTGTATCACCGGCGGCGAACCCCTCCTTCAGGTCAAGGAGGTGGCCGAGATGTGCCGCCGCCTCCACCGGATGGACTACTCAGTCGAGATCGAGACGAACGGGACCATCGACTTCCGCCCGGTGCAGCCGTTTGCATCCGTCTGCATGGACGTCAAGTGCCCGTCCTCAGGCGAGAAGAGTGACATCAGACTCCTCTCTCATATCAAGTCCTGCGACTCGGTGAAGTTCGTGGTCGGCGACGCTCGCGATCTTTCCTATGCCGAGGAGGTGATCACCCACTGCCCAGTGAAGGGCGAGGTTTTTGTCTCCCCAGTCTATGGCACCGACGAGCGGGGGATCGCCACCCGGGTGCTAGACTCAGGCCTGCCGGTGCGCTTCCAGATACAACTCCATAAACACCTAGAGATGAGATAACAAATGCGAGCAGTATGTCTGTTATCAGGCGGGATGGACTCGACCACCCTCGCCTACGTAGCGCAGGAGATGGGCTACGAGATCCTCGCCCTCCACCTCACCTACGGCCAGTTGACCGAGGAGAAGGAACGGACCTGTGCAAAGACGATCGCCGGACTCCTCGGCGCCGAAGAGTTCTGCGAAGTGGACGTCGGCTACTTCAGCCAGTTTGGGGCAAGTGCCCTTGTCGACCCGGAGATCCCGGTGAACGACTTCAGGAAGGAGCACGAAGGCGTCCCCAAGACCTATGTCCCGTTCAGGAACGGGAATCTTCTTGCGATGGCGGTTAGTTATGCGGAGTCACGCGACGCCGACGCTGTCTTTATCGGGGTTCAGTCTTCCGACTACTCAGGGTATCCTGACTGCAGGCTCGAGTTCATCCAGGCCTTCCAGCGTGCGGTAGACCTGGGGACTGCACGGGAAAAACCGATCACACTGATGAGTCCCTTTGTCCAGATGAACAAGACCGAGATCCTCAGGAAAGGCCTGGCCCTCGGCGTGCCGTATGAGCACACCTGGTCCTGTTACCAGAGTTCTGACGCCGCATGTGGGGTCTGTGAGTCCTGTCACTTCAGGCTCGAGGCCTTCAGGGCGCTTGGGATCGAAGACCCAATACCATACAGGAAGAAACCATGACAGAGATCTATACAGGAAAACGACTGAAAGTAGAGTTGAACAGGTTCACCCTTCCCGACGGAAGGGAGAAGGAGCGCGTCGTCGTCAAGCCAGGGAACGCCGCGGTGATGCTCCCGATCGAGGGCGACCACTGTTACCTGATCAGACAGTACAGGTTTGCGATCGGGGAGTACATCTATGAGGCCCCGGCCGGCACCCTCGAAGAGGGCGAGGAACCGGTCGAGACCGCCCACCGCGAGTTGATCGAGGAGTGCGGGTATGCGGCAGAGAAGATGATCCCCCACGGGTTCATCTATACCACGCCAGGGTTCTCGGACGAGAAGGTCTACCTCTTCGAAGCACGCGGCCTGACCCCGTCGCACGAGTTCGAACCCGACGACGACGAGATCATCAAGGTGGTCCAGGTGCCGCTCACCGACCTGAAGGCAATGTGCATGGACGGCCGGATCGCCGACGCCAAGACGATCGCGATCGTCTGCCGGTGCCTCGAATGAAGCCCTGGAAGCCAGAACGCGCGTAATTTATCTGATATTAAAGAGAACATATACTAGCTTTGAAGATTGGTGAACGAAGAGATGACGGAAAACGTGGAGATGGACAGTGCGAGGCTGCGCTACGAGTTCAAAAAGATGCTCGAGCGATTGCAATCGAAGCAGGGAAGCGGGACCGAGTTGATCTCGCTCTATATCCCCCCAGACAAACAGATCTATGACGTTACGGCCCAGTTGCGAGACGAGTTCGGGCAGTGTGCGAACATCAAGAGCAAGCAGACCAGAACCAATGTCCAGAGCGCCATCTCTTCTATCCTCTCCAGGCTCAAATACTTCAAGACGCCGCCCGAGAACGGCATGGCGATCTTCTGTGGGACGGTCAGCACGGTCGGCGACCGCACTGACCTTGAGTGCGAGATCGTCCACCCACCAGAACCGCTGAACCTCTATATGTATCGGTGCTCGTCCTCCTTCGAGCTCGAGCCTCTCCTTGACATGCTCGAGGAGAAGGCGGTCTATGGGCTCCTGGTCATCGACCGGCGAGAGGCCTACTGGGGGTTCCTGCGGGGCAACCGGATCGAACCGGTCGGTGGGGCGACCTCGATGGTCCCTGGCAAGCAGCGAAAGGGGGGTCAGTCTTCGGTCCGTTTCCAGCGACTGCGGCTCATCGCGATCAACGAGTTCTACAAGAAGGTCGGCGACCGCTCAAGCGAGGCCTTCATGGCAGAGAACGACTTCTTCGAGCGGTTCAAGGGGCTGCTCATCGGAGGGCCTTCCCCGACAAAGGAAGAGTTCGAAGAGGGCGGGTATCTCCACCACGAGGTCCAGAAGCGGGTGCTCGGGCTCTTCGACGTCGCCTACACCAACGAGAGCGGGCTCTCTGAACTGGTCGACAATGCCCAGGACGCTCTCAAAGGGATGGAGGTCATCGAGGAGAAGCAGGTGATGGACCGGTTCCTGAAAGAGCTCGTCAAGGACGACGGGGTCGCTGCCTACGGCGAGGAGAGCGTGCGACGCAACCTGGAGATGGGCGCAGTCGACACCCTCATCCTCTCAGATAGCCTGCGCGAGACCCGCCTCAAGATCACCTGCGGGAACTGCGGCTACTCGAAGGAAGAGACGATCCGAAACGAGCCGGGCAAGACGTCCAGAGACCTCGAACTCGGGATCTGCCCCAAGTGCAGTTCTCCTCTCCAACTCGAAGAAGAGACCGACATCATCGATGAGTTGACCAGCCTGGCTGACCAGAGCGGTACAAACGTTGAGATTATATCAAGTGAATTTGAAGAGGGATCAATGCTCTTTTCCGCTTTCGGTGGGATCGCAGCGATCCTCAGATACAGGACGGGATACTGATGTTCCTCGAAACACGCAAAGAAATTGAGGAAGCCCTCCGGGTATGCACCGGAGAGGAGGAGGTCGACGTCGTCGACGGGGGTGAACACGCCGACTTTGCCACGACGATCGCCTTTGCCCTGGCAAAGAAACAGCGCAAGTCGCCGGTGATCATCGCGGGCGAACTTGCCGCAGAACTGAAAGAGCGCCTCGCCCCCTCGGGAGTCGTCGTCGAGTCGACCGGGCCGTACATCAACTTCACAGTAGGTGAAGCATATATCCAGGAGGCCCTCAAAGCCGCCCTGGAACCTGGTTTCGGGGCACTCCCAGCACAAACCAAACGGGTGCTCCTCGAACACACAAGCGCCAACCCCAACGGCCCGCTCCATGTTGGGCATATCAGGAACTCGATCCTCGGCGACACTCTGGCACGGGCCTTCAGGAAGGCGGGGTATCCCCTCGAGGTCCAGTATTATGTGAACGATATGGGGCGCCAGATCGCCATCGTCGCGTGGGGCTTTGATCATCTCGATATCCCGGCCAATGAGGACGAGAAGGAAGACCACCACATCGCGAGAGTCTATGTGGCCGCAAACCGGGCAATGGAAGGCAAGCCTGAGATCAAGGCCGAGATCGACCGCCGGATGAAACTCATCGAGGAGGACGATCCCGAAACGAGCAGGAAGTTCAGGGAGGTTGTCTCCCACTGTCTCGAAGGGTTCAAGACGACGATGAGGAGGCTCAATGTCGTCCACGACCGGTTTGTCTGGGAGTCGGACTTCATCCGCAACGGCGACATGGACCAGATCATCGAGCGGATC
>JAQVHG010000143.1 GCA_028696365.1 Methanofollis sp. | reverse complement strand
TCTACCATGTCACCAACACTCCCCAGGTCACCCTCAAGGACGTGGACCGTGCCGGTGAGATCATCGACATCGCCGTCGCAAACGACGTGAACCGCGTCAACGGCCTGTACTTCACCCTCAGCCCAGAGAAAGAACAGGCACTCAAGGCCGAAGCACTCACCAAGGCCGTCACCAATGCACGGGCCGACGCCGACGCCGTTGCGGCCGCCGCAGGCGTGACCATCACCGGGACAAAAGAGATCACCATCGGCGGCACCTATGTCCCGTACTATGAACGCAGTTTCAACGCACCAATGGCGATGGACACCGCTGCCGGAATGCCGACCCCGATCGAGGTTGGAGAAGCGCAGGTTACGGCATCAGTCTCCATCTCATATCTCTGCGCCTGAAAAAATTCCCACTTTTTTCGGTTCTGTAGAATCGAACATGAACCTCCTGGCTCAAGCATACGGGATGAAAATTATTGTAGGTCTTTGGAGTGTGCACCGGTCCTTGCTCCCTCTTCGGAGGAGGAGAACACACAGAAAGACCGGCTCTGTAGAAATGCTCGGGATGGCCATCTCTGCGGGGGGCTGGCCGCCCCCCGGTCCCCCCGCGCGAGCGATTGGTGGCAGACGGCAATACGCTCTTCATGGTCATTGATGGTGCCTTCTCGGCCCTATCGTGCTCCTGGGGGACGACCGGAGGGAGTCGAGAAGATCTTTGATTTTCGAGTCTGGAGGTTGAAACCTCCCGGCGAGAGACTGTGGTGAAGATCCAATGATCAGAGCGGCCTTCCCCCATCAATCGCGCCGGGGGTTCTGCCCCAGAACCCCGAGATGGCGATTAGGGTGGGACGGCAGAAAAATGATCATGACGAGGGGGTTGCGAGCACCGTCCTATCTTGTGGCGGTTGCGACCGAAGGGAACATGAGAAGGCCTCTGATCTTCGACGGCACGCCCCCTCGCCTGAAAAATCCATCTTGAGGGTTTCTACAGAGCCCTTTTTCCCCTAACCCAAGACCTTTAGAAGAGAAGACCCTCTCTTCTCCCATGTACACGATCACCGAGGTCTACAACAACATCCCCTTCGACCCCGCGCTCAGGACTGCCAAAGGCTTCTCATGCTACATCAAAGAAGCCGCCCTCCTCTTCGACACCGGCGGCGACCCGGCCGTCCTCTCTGCCAACCTGAAGACACTCGGGATCGACCCGGCCGATATCCTGACTCTCGTCCTCTCCCATGACCATTGGGACCATGTCGGCGGGCTCCAGGCGGTCCTCGGCCACAACCCTGACCTCACTGTCTGCATCCTCGACACCTTCTCAGAAAAGACCAGAGCTGCGGTGGCCGCGGCGGGTAGCGTCGAGGTCATCGACGGGTGGCAAGAACTGGCGCCAGGCCTCTTCACCACCGGCCCATGCGGCGACCCCCCCGCCGAACAGTCACTCGCCCTCAGGACAGAGCGCGGGTATCTCCTCATCACCGGGTGCGCCCACCCCCACATCGGCAAGATCATCAGGACCGTCAGGAGCCATGGTCAGGTCATGGGGGCGATCGGCGGATTTCACTCCGTCTCCGAAGATGACCTCGACGCCCTCACAACACTCGTCTATCTCTCTCCATCTCACTGTACCGAAGGAATAGAGATGATCAGAGAGAAAAACACCGGAACATTCGAGCAAGGGGGGGTAGGCAAACAACACCTATTTTCCTGATCTCATCATGTGCGTAAACTATATATATTAAATTATAGAGATAGGGAAATGGTCTATCTGCAGGTGGCCGGACATCTCACCTGTGGGGACGACCAGACATCTTCATTCCACTCAAACCCTCTATGAATCCGAGAGTGAACACCATACTGGTGTTGGTTGTATGGCGGCAGGGTGTCAGACCTGCCAACCCTTTTTTTGCTTCCGCACAAACTATATATGAACATCAGTCAGAATTTCCCATGAATAGATAGAATCAGAACGAAAACAAGAGAATACGTATAATTATAAGGGATTTATAAAAATGGAACGGAGTATTGGCTTTAAAGAGAGGAGATACATCGAGGAGCTCCGCATTCTCACCAAATCGGTGGCATATGACTGCATCATCGACGAAAGGTTCGACCGGGTGATCTACGTGATCAAACCCGGCGACATGGGTCTTGCCATCGGGAAAAAAGGTGAAAACATCAGAAAGATGCAGAAAGTCCTCGGGAAACGGATCGAGATGGTCGAATACGCAGAAGACAGGGAGGCATTCATCGCAAATATCCTCAGGCCTGCTGAGGTGGACGAAGTCAGGACCGATGAACTCACCGGCAAACTCGAGATTGTCATACGAAAAAAGAGCGAACTCGGGATCGCGATCGGCAAGGGCGGTAGCACGGTCGAAAAAGCAAGGCTCCTGGTCAGGCGCTTCTTCGGAGATGAAATCGGCGAGATCATTCCTCCCACCCACGAAGAGGTGCAAGAGGCATGAAAGACCTCGCAGTCCTTGAAGAACTCTGGGATGTCATCAACGACCGGGCCGAACACCCCTCCTCGGACTCTTATGTCAGTTCACTCCTGACGCACCGGAAGGGGATCGACAAAACCCTGGAGAAAGTAGGAGAAGAAGCGACCGAGTTCATCCTTGCCGTCAAGAACGGGGAAGACACACGGACCATCGAAGAAGGTGCCGACCTCCTCTTTCACTTCCTCGTTGCGCTGAAAGCAGCAGACGTCGATATCGAGGACATCCTCGGCGAACTGGCGGCACGAAGGAAATAATCTCACTTTTTTTATCCCCCTCTGATCTGATCCCGCATCCATGGAGACGTGGTCACGACCCGCGGGCGCACGCAGATCAGATTGAACATTACTCCAGGCAACATTTCAGAGCGTGAGGGCATCCCTCCCAATCACAACAGGGGATCGGAAAATACAGTTCAATCGCCACCCCCCGATACTCCTGCGACGGAGGCGCTGAAGCCATGATCGACGATCGTCTTGTATTCCGGCTTTGCATCAGGACAGGAGAGGGGGACCGCAATACCCCTTTATTGCCATTTGAATATGCCTTCCCGACCCCATCTTCCCCCTGAGGGACGAGCGAGAGCGAACTCAAGAACAGAGAGAATCGACGATTCCCGGTGACAGGAAGATCTCTGATCTTCCGTGGATCTTTGATTTTTGCTGTGCGGGGGGGAGTGAGCTTGAGAAGACGAAGTCTTCGCTGTGCGAGTGATAACGAACATGAGAAGATGAGGGAAAGCGAGTGATCAGACGTCACTCTGACTGATCTATGAGGGTTCCTTCAGATCCGACAGATCCAGAATACGTGACTATCACAGAACCCACGTCTCCCTCTCCTATCCTGTCGAGGAAATATTCCTTCTCTGGATATGACGACGGATGGCACCATTCAATCGCCGCCTCCCCTCGCCACGAAGAAACCACGGCGGCGATGGAACGCTACAGAAAGATCTACGCTGAAAATAGTGCCGCACACCTGAAAGGTGCACTTGCCCCGCCGATTCTGCTCCGCCCCGATCTTTCCCTCTGGTCCCCCGCCATCACGAGAGATAGGTCGAGAGATCGACAAATTCCGGTAAGTCCTCCTCTTCAACCCCCGCCTTCTCAGCCACCATCTCCTCAATCGCGATCGGTGCCCTGGCCCTGAGGGCGATCGCGATCCCATCGCTCGGCCGGCAGTCCAGACTCTCCTCCCCGTCCCCCCGCACCGAGGCAAGGGTAGCATAGAAGACCCCATCCCGCAAGTCGTCGATAGTGAGCCTTTTCACCGAGATCCCATATGACTCCAGCATCGCCACAAAGAGATCATGAGTCCCTGGCCTCGGGAGAAGATCGTCGTTGAGCGCATTGTTGATCGATATAGCCTCCCACAACCCGATATAGATCGGCAACGTCTTCCCTGAAGGCAGGTTCAACAAGACCGCAGGCACTGCCCCCCCAGCACTGGTGGTAAAGAACACTCCTCGTACACTCGCATCCATGACTCCCATAAGCTACGAGATCATTTCCCCCCTGTTAAGGGTTGCGGCGGTCAGAGCCTTTTGACCTCACGCTTAAGGATCCCAATGCTCGCTACAAGACCCACAAAGATGTTGAAGTAATAGAATATCATCCGCCAGAGGAGGACAAAGACACCCACAATCGCGGAATCTACAAAGATCCCATAGATCGAGGTGGCACTCACCTCTGCAACCCCTGACCCTCCGGGCGTGAGCGGGATCATCATCAGGAGGGCGATGAGGATCTGGGCGATGAACGACTCCACAAAGAACGGCTCTTCCCCCAGACCCATCAGGATGACCGAGGCAATGACAAATTCAATGATCCAGAAGAGGGCAGTGCAACCCATCCCCACAATTAGTCCAACCTTTCCGCGGCTGACAAACATGCCCAGACTCTCGTGGAAATTGTCGACCTCGCTGTCGATCCTGGCAAGGAATGTACTCAACTTTTCTGCATTCCGCTTCCTCTTCCTCCGGTCCAACCAGAGCGAGATCTTCTTCAGCCACCCTTTCAGTACATGGGGATTCTTGAACAGGTAGAGCAGGAGCAGGACAAACGAGGCGATGACCACCCATGACCCATAGATCAGCCCAGACTGTCCTGACCCAATATCACGCCACTGCTGGCCCAGCAGGAGCATCGAGATGATGCTGATGGCCACAAGCACGATGGCATCCAGGATCCGCTCCATGATCACCACTGCTGTGGCGTCTCCGAGTTTCACCCCAGACCGATAGAGTTCATGGACCCGCACCGGTTCGCCGCCAGCCTGCGAGGGAGTGATCCCGGCGATGAGCAGATTTGCAAAGACGGCATTGACGCACCCCCACAACCCCACCCGGTATCCAAGCGACCTTGAGAGAACCTTCATCCTCAGTGCCCAGATCCCGAGAGCCACGATATGGGCGAGGAGGGCAACCGCAAGATACCACGGGTTAAGACTGGAGAGATAGGTCAGCGTCCTCTCGTCGAAGGTGAAGTACAGGACAAGGACAAGCACGACAGTGCTGAACCCAAGCGAAACAGCAAGCCACTTCCACTGCGATCTCTTCATTCGCCACCATTGCCCCCCATGTCACTCATGGAAAGATGCGGGGGAGTTCTGTTTCACTACGTTTATGGACCATAGTATAAACCCTTTGAGCCTCCTGAACAGAGAGAAGAAGGGATATGAATGAATTCACTCGAAAAAATGGAGAGATAAAGGGCTCACACCGTAAAAATATCCCTTCGACCCTGGATGACAAAAAGACCTGCCTGCACCCCGGCATCAAGCCATCCATAGCCGTACGAATACCAGCCAAGTGCCTCTTCCAACTGTCCGTCCCCTGCACACCCCTGCCCCCGTGCCAGCGCCGCTCTCCCAGCATCGCCGACCTCACAAGCCGCCCTGTACATCGGGGTCTCGGAGTCAGGGGCCGGGGAGACTGAACTGTTCGCCTCGACAAGGAGACGTTCATAGCGGGCGGTCTTCTCCTCGAGATGAGCGCGGAGGTCAAGGCCAGTCGAAGTGACAAAGTCATAGCCCTCTGGAACCGTCCTTCCATGGTACAGCCCGAGATAGGCACCGGCATCCAGCCATCCATAGGCATAGGCAAAACTGGCATGGGCATTGACCAGGTCACCCCTGCCAGCAAAGACCGCCCCGTCAGAGAGATATGAGGAGACCATCCTAAGGACACAGGCACAGACCCCTGCAAGGGCTGACCCCTCAGGCGGGGCGGACGAGACCATGGAAAGGTCGGCGGCCAGGGCATCGTGTAGCGACGACGACCTCATAGGCCAGCAAAGGTCTGGAGATACTCCCGCTCCATGAGATGGAGTTCTGCCGGCACGACGAGGATATGAAGCGGGCCCCCGAAGTCCACCTCTGCCAGGTCGGCCGCACTCCCGGCCGCGACCACCGGATCAGGCG
>JAQVHG010000142.1 GCA_028696365.1 Methanofollis sp. | reverse complement strand
CCGCTGCGCCACCCGCTGCACGCTTACAAGCGGCACGATGAAGTGCCCGGTGAGCGTGAAGAACGTCACCGCACGTTCAAACACGTTCATCGCCGCATGCCCCACGATCGCCGTCTCGGTGACGACCGCCCCGTCCTCAGTCTCCTCGGCGACGAGACCCGTCACCGGCACCACATGGCCGTGGAAGAGGAGGGGCCTGAGGTCGTCGGCACCGACGCGGTAATGCTCGTCGCCGATGATGAGGTGCAGGCCGCCGCGTGACCCAAGGCGCAGCGTGCCGTTGATCATCTCGCTCATGGCTCCTCACCCCGCACGATCAGCGTGATCTGATAGACGTGCCCGCTGGTCCGGTGGACGTATCTCTCAGAAATGGCGTCGCCGTACTGCTGCATCTCCCAGGTGATCACCCGCGGGATCAGATAGAACGGCACCGGATCGACAGATTTTACATCTTCGCACGACGACGGGGATGTGGCAGACCTCCGTGAATCTGTGTAGGAGCAGTTTTCAGTCTGGGGGCTGCCATCTATCGGGCCATCGCCTGACATTTTTGTGCCTCGTTGTGGGGGGTCTTCAATCTGGCTTTTCCGTCCTCGATCCACTTCTCCCAGACCATCTTTGCGATCGGGTCGGGCATGTGGTCGAGGATTTCCTGAGAGATCTCTCTCATAGTCTGGTTTCCTCCTGTGCGGCCCGCGTTGGGTAAGAACAGGTCGGGGGGACCGGCGACACCGCACTAAGGAGAAGGTGGGCGAGGGGGTATAAAAAAGAGAGTTGATATCTCCGAAAGTCGGCTCTCGTGAGAGAGGGTCAGGCGAAGTTTTCGTAACTGTCCATTTGATACAGTTCTTTACAAAAAATCAGCAATGCTCGCTTGCATCCCTTTTTCATTTTCAGTATGTCGGTTTCTGAAACGGTCGTTCCATTGAACTTTTCATCGATGTCCCGCTCAACGATCTGGATCAACCCATCTTCATTGAAATCGTCCATGTCAAGAGAGCATTCTGATGAAGAACAGTCATAGACAATTCCATCAAAATACTCTTCGACGTCTCCTCGAACTTTCTCTGCGAGTTCTTTGCGCATGGAAAGAGAAATGCTACTGTCTTTATCTTTCCCGTTCTCAATAATGTCACAAATTCAATCAATCTGGTCACGAAGATAGAGTTGTCTACATCCATTTCTGGACATTCTAATCCCCGGTTGATATTCTTTTTTATTTTTATCCGCCGAATTATTGTTTAAACCGTTAAACAGATTAGAACGTAGAGGCCATCCCAAAAATCTCCAGCCCTATCCCCCCACAGAAGATAGGAATTGATGATGGTGTGAAGCCCTACCTCTTCTTGGTGCGAGCGTGGGTCAACCCTCTTTCCCCATCTTCGCGCCGGGGCTCTGCCCGCAGATATCCGGGACGAAGATAGGGCGGGGGCAGAGTTGATCGTCTCCGATTCGGTCCTGATGCGGGGGACAGAAGGGCGGCCAGTCCCCTAGAAATCCGTACAGGGGCCCTCTACAGAACCGTTATGCGGAGATATATGGTCTTTAAAGGTCCCCTATAGTAAAAAACACTCTTTATTTCCACCATATGCAGAAATGATATCATAAATGATATCTCAATGCAAAAGGATACGTATGGAAGGTTGGAATGACCATCTGCTGTGGGGTGAGAACCTTTCCAGAACATCCCCCCGAGTGGAAATCTCGTACGATGGGAGACGATAGTATGTATGATATGAACGATGTCGAATATGCTCGATTCATAGATTTTGAAAAGAAACATCTGAAGTGTGTGGAGCCGACGACAATCGGTGGGAATATAGATGTGATTTGCACGCCAACTGGTCTTGGTACGATGTATGTCTGCCGCTGTAATTGGTGCAACGAAAAGGAAGATATTACAGACTATGATTGTTGGTGATTTTTGGCTCTGTAGAATCAGCATGAACCCAGGGCTCAGGCATACGCGGTTGAAACATGTTCAAGAGATCTTCTGATCGATGTGCCTTCCCCCCGTTCGTTCCGAGATCTTCCCTCGGTGCGGGGAGAGGAAAAGGCAAAGAGAAGTGAGGGTGTTGCACTCTCATTTCTGTATCATTTCTGTATCATCTTCGGAGAGTGGAACCAGTAGAGTTTCGGGATGGCCTCGTAAAAAATGGGGGAGTGCCTCCGCTCCCCACGCGGGATGTCACCATTCACAAGTTTTTTTCCACCCTTGCCGGTCCAGGTCGCTTCGCAGTTGTCGGAGGATGAGGTCGTATTCCCGAGAACCCTTGGCAACGGTGACGCACTCGTCCATGCTCTCGGTCGCCTCCTCGGTGAGCGTCCGGCCGCAGAGGCTGCAGAAGTTGGACGACGGACCGTTGACGGCCCGACAGTGCGGGCACTGCCAGGGTTCGAGCCACGGCCGCCGGTGCCCGTTGCCGTCTCCCTGGGCGATGCCGTAGGTCCGGAGGATCTCCTGGTCGATGTCCTGGCCGGTAAGATGGGCGTAGGTCTTAAACATCGAGTAGACGAGTTTGTTGGTTCTGGCTGCACTGATGTTGTTGCAGGACTGGCATTCTGCAACGAACTCGCGGATCAGGTCGGCGTCGCACGAGGTGAGGGTGCCGTTTGCAAGCCCCTTGACGACGGAACGGTCCGCATACTCGCTCTTGATGCAATGAAAAGAGCGATCAGATCATGTTGGAGCAGATCTCATACACATGCCTTCGGTCAAGACAGGAAAAGCGTTAGGGATTTGGACCGAAAGTCGGAATGCTGCCATGGGGATTTGAACCCCAGTCGTCGGCGTGAAAGGCCGACATGATTGGCCACTACACTATGGCAGCAGAAGTGCCATATTCTATATAATAATCCTGGTACTTAAATTTTCGGGAGGCCGTGGGGCACCGTCGCCGTGCCCACCCACAATCTTCAAATAATGGTATGGCCACAGACGCATGCGCACAAGAGGGGGGAGCAGAAGAGATGAGTTTTGCAAGTCCAGTCACAATAGTTCACCCGCGGATTGTGGCCACCGATAAGATCCTCGGCAAGAGAGTGAAGAACACCCTCGGCGAAGACCTCGGCGAGGTCCACCACCTGATGATAGACATGGCCTCAGGTTCAATCGTCTTTGCCGTCCTCTCCACAGGCGGGATCATGGGCCTTGGGGAGAAACTGTATCCTGTGCCCTGGCAGGCGCTCACCGAAGAGGAAGACGATTTCCTCCTGAAGATGAGAAAGGAGACGATGGAGACAGCACCAAACTTCGACCATGGGCACTGGCCGAAGGCTGACGACCTCTCGTGGTTTGAGCGAGTGTATCGGTTCTACGACTACAGTCCACCCTGGGAGAGCGAGATAAAATAAGAGAGATCTCAGGACCGCCTGCCCGGCGTGGGAGAACAAAGAATACACAAAGACCGTAGGTGCCGGTGCTTTCTTCCCTGCAGAGGGAGAAAAGGGAACCACCCCGGTCAGGACTTTTTTTCTCTGCCTTCCTGACCCAATCGTGGAGCGGCGGCCCTACGGGATCGAAGGGAGCAAGTTTACTAGGAGTGAAGGTAGAAGCCGATAAGGCGCCATCAATGATCGTGAAGAGGAGATTGCCGTCCTTCACCAATCCCCAGGGAAGAATGTGCTCTGCATTTTCCGTAATCCTTGGCTCTGTAGAATTCAACATGAACCTGTGGCTCAAGCATACGTGATGAAAATTTCTCGTCGTTTGATCGCTCATTTTCAAGACTGAAGAACAGGTTGGGATCGTGTTCCATCGTCGCCACCGCCCCCCGGCACGAGATGACAGGGAAAAACTCTACGATGAGGGGCGGCACGTCTGATTATCACGTCTTCCCATAGTCTCTCTCTCGCCGGGGGTGCTGTCACCTGGATCCCCTAGATGAAGATAAGGCAGAGGACAGAATCATTCGGAGAGGATATTTTTAGTTCTGCGTATCGCCATTGAGGGATCCTGAAGAGGGAAACTAATCATAAAATTCTGGCTCTGTAGAAATCCCCTGGATCCCTCTCTGGCGGAGGACTTGCCGCTCCCCGGACCCTCCGCCGCTGGCTGATGGAGATTGGCGGAGGATCCCATCTCGTCTTCATGATCATCGCTCTGCCTTCCTGTCCCTATCGCCATTCCGTGGGGTCTGGGGGCAGCGCCCCCAGCGCGAGTGTTTGCGAAGGCGATCGATACAAGTTTGCGCACCAAAGAGGTGAGGATCTCTCAACCATCATCCATCACCATCTTCTCCGAGAGGAAAGTCGGAGAGTTTTGGGATGACCTCGTTATCTATTCTGCCTTCCCGATCCTATCGTGATCCCGGGGGTCCGGGGGCAGCGTCCCCCGACCCTCAGGAACCACGACATGGGAGGATATGATAAACAGAACATGCCAGTCAAATCGCAGCACCTTCATCGCCTTCTCATGGGGGTTGCACCCAGACAACGAAATCCTGCAGATCCTCTCAACCCCCCGTGTTCTAGAACGTACTGATAGACTGGGAGCATATCCCAAAACTCACTGGGGTTAAAAATGATCTTGAACTGAATTTTTTCGTTCCTGAATTTCTAAACCCTATCCTCCACCAGGGGGCAGCGCCCCCGGCACGGTTGAGTTGGAAGGCATGAAGCCATCGTTTGGCAACGAAGAGAGAGAGGATCTCTCCACCACATTCAGTGCTCTCTTCTGAGAAGGGGGAGGACGAGAGAGTTTGGGGATGACCTGTCAGGAGAGAGACCCCTCCCTACTCAGAACAATACTCTGAGAACAATACCAATTCTAGAACCGAAAAATCTGTACAGAAAAAAAGAGATTAGGGGGTGGCAGTGAAGTTTGCCAGTTCAGCAGGGACATCGCCAAAGGCGTTGGCCGGGACGATCGGGGGCTGGCCCTGGGCGTCCATAATAGCCTGGCCTTCCTCGCCGACAAGCATCTTCACAAACTCAAGGGCCATCTCAGAGTGCTCGGCGTTCGTCGGGATGGTCACGCCGTAGACGACCGGCGTTGCAGCCTTCGTGCCGTCAGTGCATTCGATCTGCACCTGCTTGTAGGTGTCGGCATACTCGACAGACGAGAGGTCGATGGCTTCAGGGAGTTCAAGGAAGTTCAGCCCGTGCTGGACGGCGACACTCCTGTACTCCCAGGCATAGTCAAGCCCGCCGGCCTGGAGCATCTGCACAAGTTCGACACTCTTTGGACGGATCTGGAGTGGGAGTTCTGGGTCAGGCTCGGTGGCGTGGATGGTGTAGGTACCGTTCTCTTCAGTCACCGTGATGTTGCTGTGGGCAGCGACGGTGTTGTCAAAGATCTGGTCGTCTTCATAGTTGAATTCGGCAAGCTGGATGACCATCGGGGCGCGGTAGCCACATGGGTCCTGGTTCGGGTCGGAGAAGGCCCAGTTGACGTCGTCCTTTGCAAGGATGGTGTACCAGTTGGTGTCGTCGACCTCATCGGCGTAGTTGCTCTCATTGGTATAGCAGAGGACAAGACGGTTCTTGGCAAAGGTGAGGTACCAGTCAGCCTTCTCTGCCGGGACCAGGAGGTTCGGGATGAGCAGGTAGTCGGCAGTCGCATAGACGTCGGCGTTCTTCCCAAGGTCAGTGATCTCGCGGGCGAGCTTGGTCGAGCCGCCGGCATAGAGCCTCACGTCGACACCTGGGTGGGCGTCCTCGAAGGTCTGTTCAAGTTCCTCGAAGGGCTTGGCGAGACTACCGGCGTGGAAGACGTTCAGCACCTCTCCTTCTGCCGGAGCAACAGTTTCATTCGTTGTCGGGGTAACATTCTCATCGCCAGGCGCCGGAGTGGTGACTCCGTCGGTGGCATCTGTCTGGGTGCCGGTACACCCACAGAGGAAGACTGCGGCGCATACGAGCAGCACCGCAGCTACCAGCAGGGATTTCGATTTCATCATATTTTAAATGGG
>JAQVHG010000141.1 GCA_028696365.1 Methanofollis sp. | reverse complement strand
GAGACAACGCTTTCTTCCTCCCGGCCGGCACCCACACCATCGAGGTGGTCGGGGCGACGACCTATGGCTGGGCGTCGGTCGACCTCTGCGCCGGGGCGACCAAATCGGTCGACGTCGAGGTCTGTGAGGTCGACGTCCAGGGATATGCGAAGCCCAGGCAGGGCCCCGCTCCCCTCAACGTCTCTTTCGAGACCGGGTTCACCGGCCCGCGCCCCAACCGCCTCATCTGGTCATTCGGCGACGGCGAGGAGATGAGCGACTGCCCCTGGGCATCTCACATCTACCAGGAGCCTGGGACATACACTGCCACCCTGACGGCCGGGTGGGGAGAGACATGTGACCTCGTCTGTCTCGTGCGCACGGTCGAGATCGTCGTCTGTATGCCAGGCCCTGGCCCCGACCCTGAACCTGACCCTGATCCCAACCCAGATCCCAACCCAGATCCCGGCTCAGATCCGATTCTCCTCCTCTCGGCCACCGAGGGCAATGCTCCATTCACCCTCGACGTCAAGGTCGGCAGTGCTGGTACGCCTGAAAAGTGGCACCTCGACCTCGGCGACGACCGGGTGATCGAGGGCACGAGCCCGACTGAGGTGAACCGGAGCGTCACCTACGAGAAGGCCGGTATCTACCCTGTCACTCTCACGGTGACCTCCGGCGACTTCACCAACTCTACCACCAAGACGGTCACCGTTCTTGAACCGCCCGCCGCCGCCTTCGCCCTCTCTCCGCGTGAAGGCGTCGCCCCGCTGAATGTCACCTTCACCGACCGGTCCACCGGGAACATCACGGCCAGGTCATGGGACTTCGGCGACGGCGCCACCTCGACCGATGTAAACCCCACCCACCGCTACGAGCAGGCCGGGACCTACATGGTGCGCCTCACCGTCTCGAACCCGTACAGCAGATCGAATGCAGAGCAGTCGGTCACGGTCTCGACCGTCCCTGACTCGGGCACCGTCTCGTATTCGTCGTCTGGCGGCGGCGGGCGTTCGTCGACCTCGGTCGGGTCGGCCGGAAAGATCCGGGCCGAGGAGAGTGCCACGCTCACGGTTGCTGGCTCGACCATCTATGAGGTGCGGGTGACGGCTGCAGAGACGATCTCGAAGGTGATGGTCACTATCGAGAAGACTGGTCGGCCTTCTGGCGTCAGGGCGCCGGCCGAGGTGATCTATGAATACGACGAGATGACGCTCTACCGCACGACCGAAGACGCGATCGAGGACGTCGTCCTCTCCTTCAAGATCCCGAAGACGTGGCTGGAGGAGGAGGGGTTCGACCCGGGAGATGTGGAGATGTACCGCTACTACGATGACACGTGGCACGCCCTCCCGACCAAGATCATCGGTGAGGACGCCACCTTCCAGCACTTCTCGGCCAGGAGTCCGGGGTTCTCGCTCTTTGCGATCGGCGGCGACCCTTCGCCGGTCGAGACCCCGGTGGTGACCCAGGAGGCACCGGCCGAGACCGCAGCACCGCTCACGACGCCGCCGGCGCCTGAGCCGCCGACTGACACGCCGGAGACTGCGCCGCCCTTCCCCGTGATGCCGCTCGTCCTCGCCGGTGCGATCGTTCTCCTCGTCGTCGGTGTGGTGGTGTGGAGGAGGTAGACCTCTCTCCTTTTTTTGGGAGAGGCCGGGAAGAGTCGTGAAATGTTTGGCTCTGTAGAAATCATCGTGGTGAATCTCTCTGACGGGGGGCTTGGCCGCCCGGACCCCCCGCCGATGAAGAGTGGCGGGGGGTCGCAGCCCGTCTTCACGATCATCACTCTGCCTTCCCGCCCCAATCACCATCCCGGGGGTCCGGGGGCAGCGCCCCCGGCGCGGTGGTGTGGGAAGGCATGAATGCATGGACCCGCAACGAAAATGGGAGGGTTTTCTCACCAGATCTACTCCTATCTTCTGGGAGGGGGAGGGCCGGAGAGTTTTGGGATGATCACCTATTTTGATCGTCTGTCTGTTCTCTCGCCCTGATCTTCATGAAAAGTGTACGGCCGTCCCTTCGCCTGGGGACGAGTGCCCTCTGACCCCTGTCGTGGCGAGTGACAGAAGAGTGGTGGCTGGTGATCTCGTGAGGGTGGCCCTCTTTGAATCGAGTGCCTGCGGTCCCCCACCAATCTTCATGACCGGGAACCGCTGGGTGGCGTCACTCCCCGGTCCAGCACCGAATGCTCCTGACAGGGTCCTCGTTAGCAGTAAGAAAATCCTCGGTCCCGTCGGTGTAGACGGCGACGGCGTCTTCGCAGGGGAAGAAGTAGCCGCCTGGATGGTCGTTCTGCCAGTCGAGGTTGATCCAGTACTCAGTCCCGAAGAGGTTTTCCCGGCAGTGGTACCAGATGGTCGTGCAGTTGTAACGGTCGCAGACATAGTGGGCGGCGCCTTTGAGGTCTTCGTAGTTGTCGCCGACATAGACCTCTGAGAAGGCGTGGCCGTTGCCGTAGCCGTCGTAGGCGGCGACGACCCTTGCATTGCCACCGATCGCCGTCATCAAGGCGGTCATGAGCACCGCGAAGTCGTCGCAGTCGCCCTTGAGCCCGACGTCGATGGTTCGGCTTGCCGGGGAGAAGTAGTCGGTGCCCCTGGGGTCGTCGACATAGGTCCACCTGTCATAGACCTCTTCCCAGACGTCGCAGGCCTGGGCGATGTTGAACTCGCCGCCATTCTCGGGGTTGACCAGGGTGAGGGCGAAGTCGCGGGTGGCCGGGTTCTGGTAGTCGGTGGCGTCCAGGATTGCGGCCCCGACCTCGGTGTCCCAGCCGTCGTCGTCGATGCTGGCGAGGAGGACAGCGCCGAGGATGCAGACGGAGATACCAAGGATCGCCCAGAGGAGGGGATGGCCGCGGTCGAGGAGAGAGTTCTTCTTCTCAGGGGTGACGGGCGGTGTGGGGGGCGCGGGTGCGTAGGCGGCGGCCCCCTCGTCCTCGTGGCCGGTGGCCGCTCCGCACCTGGCGCAGTAGCGCGTGCCGTCCTCGATCTTGGCCCCGCACTTTCGGCAGTACATGGTTCATCTCCTTTTTTTGACGACTAGGGTGCCGGCGGCCATGTCGTGCAGTCCTTGTTTCTTCTGGGTGACTGCGATGACGATGAAGACGGGGAAGACGAATTCTGAGAGGAATTTCCCGATAAATCGTGCAGTGGCACGTCTGAAGGTGAGCCGTTTGCCGTCGGTGTCGGTGACCACCGCCCCGAGGGCCCGTTTGCCGAGTGTAGCCTGCCATGAGGAACTCTCCAGGCAGGCGCGGTAGAAGTAGGTGCAGAGGGCGAGGAGGACGAGGGTGAAGATCGTGAAGGCTTTGTCGTCATAGATGAAGGAGGGTGTTGTCTGTAGGAGTGCAGCGCCTATCCCAGCGAAGGCGCCCAGTACGATGAGCAGCAGGAAGAATAGAACCAGAATGACGATGTTGTCGAAGAAATTTGCTACGAGTCGTTTGATAAATCCTGCGTATTCGACTGGCTCTTCTTCAGCCTGGAGGGCGGCGGTGCCGATCCGTCTCCCGCAGGAGGAGCAGTAGAGGGAATCGTCGGGGAGGGGCTCGCCGCAGGTCTGGCAATACATAATGATGAGTTAAATTTTTTGCTGGGTATATATTTGTGATCATTTTATTCTGTGGGTTTCATCCGTGCGTTTCTGCGGTCTTGCTTTTATTTCATCTTGATATTCTAAGGCTTGCCCCCTCTTTTTGACGACCTGAGTCCTGGCGGTCGCGTCGTGAGTCGCTGTTTCTTCAGGATAGTCGTCATAGGCGGAAGAGAGGAGTTTTCCGCAGGAATGTTGTGCCCATCCCCGCGAGGACGCCCAGGGCGATGAGCAGCAGAATGAAGAGGGCGATGATGATGAGTTTGTCGGAGAAATTTGCCCGGGACTTTTTGATGAACCCAGTGTCTTCGACGGGTTCTTCTTCGGTCTGGAGATCTACGGCGGTGCTGACGCTTCTCCCGCATGTCGAGCAGTAGACAGAGTCGTCGGGGATGGAGTCGCCGCAGGTCTGGCAAATCATATTAGTGTGATGAATTATTTTATGAATATATCTGGGTGATCATTTTAATCGAGGTGAGGGAAAAGAGTTGTACTTCTCTTTTGTGAAGGGGGAACTAGTGATCTGGTTTGTATCCCGCGCGATCCCGCGCCTGTGGAGGACACTCTGCTCGTTATTATCCCCTGAAAGAATCTTCTTTCCTACCACACCTTCGGACCCCGCTGGTCGCCGGCACTCCTGCGTCCGGACCCACGGGACCACGATAGGGTCGGGAAGGCAGAATCGATGACCATAAAGAGAGTGCTGCCCTCCTCGATCTATCGTGCCGTGGGGGGTTTGTGGGGCGGCCAAGCCCCCCGCCAGAGAGAGATCCAGAGGGTATCTACAGAACTGAATCTGCCGCCTCTTATCTCTGAAGTCATCCCAAAACTCTCCGGCCCTCCTCCTCACTGATGAAGAGCGATGGATGACAATGAAGAGATCCCCAGTTTTTTCATCGCGTACCCGTGCATTCGTCGCATTCCCCCTCGCCCACGCCGGGGGCGAGTGCCGCCCGGACCCCCGGGATGGCGATGAGGGGGGGGAAGGTAGAGTAAAGACCATGAAGACGGGACACAATCCTCCGCCAATCTTCATCGGCGGGGGCTCGGGGGGCGGCCAAGTCCCCCGGTCGAGGAGAGCGTTGAGAATTTCTGGAAGGAAGCACTTCAGTTCGAGGAGGTCTTCACCCCAAGAGAGTTTTGGGATCTGCTCTCTGGCAACGTTTATGTGACCGCGGAGAGATGGGGTCGCAAGCAAGGGTGGTAGAATGAGGAGGACCTCGCCGTGTCTGTGGATCGTGGAGGTGCCATTGGCTCTGTAGAAGCCCTCACTTTTGCCGTGGGGAGCATGTGTGTCTCTCGCCGGGTGTGAGTGCCGCCGGACCTCTGGGATGAAGATGGGTTCGGGTCTGGAAGGCAGAATTGATGACCATGACGAGTGCGTTGCCGTCCATGACCTATCGTGCCGTGGGGGGCTCGGGGGGCTGCCACGCCCCCCTGCCAGAGAGTTTCATCAAGAGGATTTCTACAAAGCTGGTGCCATGAAAAATCGTCATCTTGTCTTGGCTGAGTGGATCTGTCTTTTCATCGGAGGGTTTTTGTTTGTCTATTTCATCTTGTACGCCATCGTGTTCGACGAAAACCCCGGGGACAGCGTTCGGTACGGGGTGATTTTGACCCTTTTCGTCTGGAGTATTCTGGTGTATGTGAACCGGCGCATGGATGGGCGGCGTATGGACGGGACGCCCATCGAGGAAGAGCGCGTGGAGGAGAAGGGCGAGTTCCCGTGATCGTTTCCTCAAGATCTCTCTCGTGCGCTTTTTTTCGGATGGTTCCCGTCGCCGTCGTGCGTTCTCTCCGCCCGGGATCCGGTCGTCCTGGCCCCCCGCCCCCTCCTCTCAGGGGAAATACTATCTTTTTGAAGGGCAATCTCATCTTCATGGACAAAGAGTTGATCGAGAAGGCCTTCGAGGAATTCGGGATCACCACCGAGATCCGCTGCGAGGAGGCCTTTGCCATCTGCGAAAAATATGACATCCCCAAGATGGACATCGCCAGGTACTGCAACCGCCACGACCCCAAGATCAAGATCCGTGCGTGCCAACTGGGCTGCTTCAAATGAGTCTCTTTCTTGAGGTGGTGCCGGTCGGCGACGCGGTCGAGGTGGCCCGCTCGATCGCCCCCGAGGTCGGCACCGAAGAGGTCGAACTTGAGGACGCCCTCCACCGGGTGCTTGCCAGGGACGTCACCGCCGCCGGCGACCTCCCCGGTTTCGACCGCTCGGTGGTGGACGGGTATGCCGTGACGGCCAGGGACACCACCGGGGCCTCCGAGGCATTGCCCGCGATGCTCAACCTCAAGGGAAGAGTCGAGATGGGCCAGGCGCCGCCCGGCACGGTGGAGACCGGGACCTGCTGGTATATCCCGACCGGCGGGGTGCTGCCGCCAGGCGCCGAC
>JAQVHG010000140.1 GCA_028696365.1 Methanofollis sp. | reverse complement strand
TTTCTACAAAGATGAAGGATGGTTCTTTTTGGCGGGGAGTGTGCTCTTGAAGATTTTCAATCTTCTCGTCCATTCGAAAATTGGATATTTTCGGATCTGTAGAAACCCTCTGGACAATTGTCTCTGCGGGGGGCTTGTCGCCCCCCGACAGAGAGATTCATCACAAGGATATCTACAGAGCGGATCTTCCTATCATCGGGAATCTTCGATTCCCTCTGTTCTCAAGTTCCCTTCGCTCACACCCCACGACGAAGAGAGGCAGTGGCGGCGAGTGAACACGATCCTCATCTGCTCTTCAGTCTTGAAAAAGAGAGATCACGTGACAAGAAATTTTCATGCCAGATTCTACAGAGCTGAACGAAGATTCACAGGGAACCGCGCCCTCTCTTCATCTTTTCTCTCTGTCTTCTTGCCCCTATACTATCAGTGAAACTCTCTTCATCACCATCCATCTGATCTCTTCTGCGATCGTCGGCAGGGATGGAGAGTTTTGGGATGAACTCGCAGTATGCCCGGAGACATGCTCCCCGCGCAAGAGAGGTGTGGGGCCTGGCATCCCCCCACTCGATCGATTCACAGGAAGAGGTTGATCACCGCGATGAGGACCACCGCCCCGAGGAGATCGATCACCGAGGTGATCACCGGGATCCCGAAGTTGTCAGGGTCAAACCCGTACCTGAACGAGACACTCGCCGTGAGATAGGCGATCCCGTTGACGATGCTCATCACCACCACCCCTGCGCAGATGGCGATCCCGATCATGGTGAGCAGACCTGGTGAGGTCGCCCCGAGGAGGAGAGCAGCGCCGTGGGCGAGGGCGGCCATCAACGGGAGGAGGACGAGTGTGAAGAGATAACTCTGGACAAACTGCATGCCCACCTTGCGAGAGGGGCGGAGGGAAGGGTCGATCAGCCCAAGGTGCATCCAGGTCCCAAGACGCGAACAGAGGATCCCCCCGATCGATCCGCAGATCCCGGCAAAGGGCGGGATGAGGATCAGGAGCGCCCCGACCGCGACGAGACGGTCGAGGTCCATGGTATAGGTCACGCCCGCGACCGTCCCGAGGACCGAGAGTCCGACAAGAAGAGGTAGGATCTCGGAGACGATCTCCCTGGCTCGCTCACCGTGTATCCACGAGTATCCGGTCGCCACCGCCGCGACGATGAGTACAAGGATGAGGAGACCGGTCCGCCACTCCACAGGGAGGGCGGTGACTGTCACCGCCGTAAGGGCAAGGACTGGGATAGTGACCAGGTCGCCGACGGTCGTCACCGCTGGTGCGGCGATCATGTCCATGTCCACGCCGCGCCGGTATGAGAGGGCCGAGACCAGAACCGTGAACCCCATCACCAGAAGTCCTGAGAGGATCCCGGCGACCACCGAGATGAGGATGAGGTCGCCGGTCGCAATCACCTCAACCCCGAAGCCCCAGGCTGCGAGTTTGGCAATGAACCCAAGGGCGATGGCGGTGGCGACCGTGAGGATGAAGGAGGCGTGTAGGTTCTCAGCGAGGACGCCTCCCCGCCGCCAGTCTGGGGTGAACTCCCCCAGGTGCATCGAGGAAGAGAGGCGGGAAGCGAGCACCCCTGAGATGCTGCCGCGCATATTGATCGTTGGGGGGACGAGAACCAACAGTCCTGGGATGAGAGTGAGAGTCTCACGGATAGAAGAGAGATATGACCCCGCGACGACCGCGACGGCGGTGCTGATCAGCAGCGCCGAAGTACCAGTGAGGAAGAGGCGATGCTCGTGCCCCAGGACGTTTCCCGCACTCATCCTCCCCCTCCGTCACATCTGTCATCGCTTCATCACTCTCTGAACGGGATCTCCACCATTGTCAGGTCTGGTGGTGCAATCACTTCGCCTTCAAACTTCTTTCGTGCATCCTGTATATGGTTTGCCGTCGATGTGTACCTTGAACTGATATGGACAAGGGCGAGAGTGTGCGCTCCTAGCGCCGCCGCTGCTTCTCCAGCCTCCCCTGCAGAGGAGTGGAAGACCTCGCTCGCCCGTTCGCGTTCCGAGTCGTCGAAGGTAGCGTCGTGGATGAGAAGATCTGCGTCTTCCAGGCCGCCGAGAGGACCGTGATGGAGGGGCCGCGTGTCTCCTGAGTAGATGACCGTCCGCCCCAGGCGCGCCTGCCCCATGATCTGGTCGGGGGTGACGGTCACCTCTTTTCCCTCGTGTTCCACTGTCACGGTCTCACCACGCTGGAGACAGCCGAAGAGCGGGCCTGGGGGGACCCCGAGGGCGATCGCTTTTTCCCTGTTAAACCGCCCAGGACGCCCGTCCTCCCTGAGGACATAGCCGAGGCTCGGCATCCCGTGGCAGGTGGCGAAGGCCTCCACCTGGTAGCCGTCGAAGCGCACCGTCGAGCCAGGGGCGAGCCTGACCGGCTGGAGATCGAAACCAAGCCTGGTCTTGCCGAGTTGCCTGGTGTGCTCGACAAATTCGTAGATCCCATCAGGGCCGTAGATGACGAGCGGTTCGGTCCGGCCGTTGAACGACATCGTCTGGACCAGCCCGAGCACCCCGAGGAAGTGGTCGGCATGCCAGTGAGTGATGAAGATCGCGTCGACCAGGAACCCGGTCCGCGCCCGCATCATCTGCTGCTGGGCCCCTTCCCCGCAGTCGAAGAGGAGGGTGTCAGACCCTCGCCTCACCATGATGCAGGGGGGGTTGTGGTTTATGGTGGGGAGCGCCCCGGCGGTGCCGAGGAAGTAGACCTGCAGGGTCTCGCCGGCTATACAAACCACCTCCTGAAGACCGCAAGGCTCTCTCGTGCCTCGTCGAGGTTGCGCCCCTCGACGACGGCGATCTCGCCCCGGTATCCCTGTGCGACGACGCGCCCGACCTTCTCCCAGTCGATGGTCCCGGCGCCGAGGGCGAGGTGCTCGTCGGAGGTCCCGTGGTTGTCGTGGATGTGGAGGTGGTCGGCGGCGCCGATATGGGCGAGGAACCCGTCGACCGCCCTGACCGTGTTGGCATGGCCCAGGTCGAAGGTGACCCCCACGCCCTCGATCCCCTCGGTGATCCCAAGGAGTTCGTCGGGGTCGTGGCAGAGGAACTCAGGGATATTGATCATATTTTCGAGGCAGACCTTCACCCCATGCTCGATGCCGCATGCCCCGAGCACGCGGAGGGCCTCCTTCTGCAGGCTCCATACCTTCTCAGGCAGAAGTTTTCCTGCAGGCGAGAGGTAGCCTGGGTGGATGGTGACACGGTCGGTGAGGTCGGCGGCGTGCTCGACGCAAGCGCAGAGCTGGCGCACCGATTCCTGCCAGATGGGGTCGTTGATGGAGGCGAGGTTGAGGTCGGCGTAGGGGGCGTGCACGGTCACTTTGAGGTGCGTGCTCTCGATGACGTCGAGGACAGCCCGCTTCTTCGCCGGGTCGTCGAGGCGGTAGTTGCCGTCGGCCGAGATCTCCCAGCCGGTATACCCGACCTCCTCGATCCCAAAGACCCACTCGACTGATTTCCAGACCGTCGAGGAGGACGAGAAATAGGGGACGACGCTCATGGGTACCCCTCCATCGCCCCGATGAGCCGACTGACTTTTGCGGTGTATTCTTCCATGCTGCCTTCGTTTGCGACCTCGACATCGGCCATGGCCATCGCCGTACCCAGGCCCCAGCCGTGTTCGCGCTCGTCCCGTTTCTGGAGGTCTTCTGCAGAGTCGACGTCGTCGGCGCGACCCCGTTCCTTGAGGCGGCCGAACCTGGTCTCAAACGAGGCCCTGACCGCGACGAGGAGGAAATGGGGGAAGTGTTCCCTGAAGATCTCGACCTCGGCGCTTCCCCTGATCCCGTCGATGACCACGATCGGAGCGGCCTGACCCTCGACAAAGGGGACGGTCTTGAGGGCGATCGCTCCCATGCCGTGCTTCGCGCGGAGGTCTGAGGAGACCTTCCCCATGTTGGCGTCGGTCATCTCGAGCCCCGCCTCGTGGACGGCGGCCCTGATCACGTCGCCCATCACTACGACCGGGATGCCCCTGGCCTCTGCGATCTTTGAGAACTCTCCTTTTCCGCTCGCCGGCATCCCGACGATCCCGATGACCTTCATCTTACATGCTCCTGCTCGATCCTGCTGACATCAATGCGTTCTGCTCTGACGATTCGTCTGCCTTCGTAGACGACCTCGCCGTCCTCTCGCGTCCTGATCTTCACGGTCCGGCCCAAGCCGTCGGCGATGGCCGCAAGTTCGGTGAAGGTAAGGGGGGCGACGCCGGCGATGACGCCCTGCTGGAGGACGAAGTCGACACCGTCGGCGTCCTGTGCGATATACCTGATCTCGTCCTCGCACCCTCTGAAGGTCGTGACCACGACCTCGAACTCGGTGAGGGCGTCCTCCTGGAAGGCCCTGGTGCAGAGGTCGAGCGACTCCTGGACGCGTTCTTTGAAGTCCTGTTTGAGGAGGTTGTTATAGCGGCGCCAGGTGGTCTTGACGTCGAGGGCGATATGGTCGATGAGCCCTTCATCGAGGAGGGCCTGGATCGTCGCCGGGTAGACCCCGTTGGTCTGGAGGCCGACGCCAAGGTCCATCTTCTTCGCACCCCTGGCCAGGGCGAGGAGGGCGTCCTTCTGCATCGTCGCCTCGCCGCCTGAGAAGACTACACCTGAGGCGAGGAGGGTGGACTCCCTGATCATCGCAAGCACCTCGTCGACTTCTCGCTCGTCTTTTCCTTCGAGGATGGCGGTGTTCTGACAATAATGGCACCGCACCGGACAGCCGCGCAAAAATACCGTGCAGACTGCCCGCCCTCTCCAGTCTACCGTGCTGAGCGGGACAAAACCCCCGAAGTTCACCTTCAAAAAATCACCGTTGTCTATTATGGGTGATCGGTTTTATAGAACCTATCGAACGAACGTTTCAGGGGGAACACCATTCGATCGCCGACCGCCGGTGTGAGACGGCGGGTACGCATTGTTCGATCGGGACAGCCTTCTTTCTCATCGCTATCTCTATCTCTATCACAAGGCAGGAGAACAGGTGGGAACCTTGTTCCCTCGCTGCCCTCACCCATCCTGGGTTTGCGGGGATGCCGGGTGGTGCACCCCCTCTGCGTGAGATGGCAGTGAAGATTCAACGATTGGCGGCGTTAAATCACTGAGCATATCCCTAAACTATCTTGAAGTGAATATCTCCTCGAACCGAAGTGTCTCCTTCCAGAAATTCTAAACTCTCTCTTCCACCGGGGGGCTTGGCCGCCCCCTGGACCCCCTGCGGATGAAGATTGGTGAAGAATTACGTCCTGTTTCCATGTTTTAATCTCTGCCTTCCCGTCCCTATCGCCATCCCAGGGGTCCAGCAGGGGCAAGAGCTCCCCAGCGTGGTGGAGTTGGAAGGCATGGTTGGGCAACGGAGAGAGGGAGTATGTCTCCACCACATCTAGTGCTCTCTTCTGAGAAGGAGAGGGTTGGAGTTTTGGGATGACCTCATGGTAAATCCTCGTGGTGATGCTCTCCCCCCGGCTTTGAGGTGTGAGTGGAGCGAAGATGAGAATACAGGAAATGGCTCTGTAGGAATCCTCTTGATGATGATCTCTGGCGGGGTGCTTGCCGCCCCCCAAACCCCCACCATACGATAGGTCGAGGAGGGCGGCACTCTCTTTATGGTCATCGATTCTGCCTTCCCGCTCCTATCGTGGTTTTCCGGGGGTCCGGGGGCAGCGCCCCCGGCCGAAGAGGTGGGAAGGCGGGGGACACACGTCTCACCCACACAATAGGTAGGTGTTTCTACAGAGCCTAGGAAATCAAAGATTTCCCTGTTCGGGCAGATCTTTGATTTGCCACGAAACGAAGTATTTCGATGTACCCACCGGACGACGGATGTTAGAAGGACGAATGGGTCACGCTGATACCAGGAATGACTGAGGAATTCTATAAAGCCAAAAAATTCTCATGTTTGTTTCCCCCAAGAACTCGTGCGTTCCCCCAAAAATTACGACGATTTTTCCATTGGGATGCATGAGGTGTGCTCTCGTCTCAAGGTGTAACTTCGTCCTGGGAGTGGCCCCACCGAAACTCTCCGGCGGGCACGGCGATCTCGAACCTGGCTCCCTTGCCCTCG
>JAQVHG010000139.1:4670-6095 GCA_028696365.1 Methanofollis sp. | reverse complement strand
CAACTTCGATCAGCATGACCAACAAGGCCCTCGGGTTCCATGCCATCTGAAGAAGTTTAATCCTCATAGCACCCCAACTCTTTTTATGGATCCATACTCTCTTGCCACACGCAACACCAGCGAGATCGTCACCGACGAGGAGTTGCGGGCTCTCCTTGAAAAGCCCGTCAAGCGAGTCTACGCAGGCTACGAACCGAGCGGCGAGATCCACCTCGGCCACCTGGTGACCATCAACAAACTCATAGACCTCCAGAAGGCCGGATTTGAGGTAACTGTCCTTCTCGCTGATCTCCACGCCTTCCTCAACCACAAGGGCACGCTGGAAGAGGTGCGGGAGACCGCGGAGTACAACCAGCGGTGTTTCGAGGCCCTGGGACTGACAGACGCAAACTACGTGATGGGCACCGACCTCCAGCTCAATCCTGAGTATGAACTCCTGGTCCTCCAGCTCTCCCAGGAGGTCACGGTCAACCGCGCCCACCGTTCGATGGACGAGGTCGGGCGCGGGATGGATCACCCGGCCGTCTCGCAGATGGTCTACCCGATCATGCAGATGGCCGACATCGCCCTCCTTGGGGTCGACGCCGCAGCCGGTGGGATCGACCAGAGGAAGATTCACATGCTCGCACGTGAGCACCTCCCAGGCATGGGATACTCCGCCCCGGTCTGCATCCACACGCCCATTATCAACGGGCTGGACGGGAAGAAGATGTCCTCCTCTGCCGGTAACCTCATCTCGGTCGCGGACTCTGAGGAGACGATCAGGAAGAGGATGAAGAAGGCTTTCTGCCCGCCAGAGATCGAGGAGAACCCGGTGCTCCAGGTGCTCCAGCACCACGTCTTCCCCCGCTTTGAGACGGTCACGATGCACCGGCCGGCAAAGTTCGGCGGCGACCTGGAATTTGCTTCCTATGCCGAGGCCGAGGCGGCGTACGCCGCGGGCAAGGTCCACCCGCTGGACCTCAAGAACATGACCGCCGACTACCTCGTCGAGATCCTCGCCGGGGTCCACGACGCCGTTGTATAAGGTGAGAAGAAAGTATGGGTAAGGACAGAGACGGACGGGACTTTGACAGGAAACTCGAGGAACTGGGCGTCAGGATCAAAGACGAAGACACCAGGAAAGTCAGAGGAGAGGTCTTTGACGAAGTGACCCTCCTCGCCCTGTACCGCCTTGTCCACAAGAAAAAACTCTCGGCGGTGGGGGGGTCGCTTTCCACCGGAAAAGAGGCAAATGTCTTCCTGGGCGAGCGGGACGAGAGACCGGTTGCGATCAAGATCTACCGGATGCGGACGGCGAACTTCAAGGCGATGGCCGACTACATCATCGGTGACCCGAGATTTGTCTCGGTCCGCCGGACACGCAAGGACATCGTCGTCACCTGGACGAGGAAAGAGTTTGCAAACCTCAAACGGGCATATGAG